>JAQVIE010000267.1 GCA_028695895.1 Methanospirillum sp.
AGTTACCTGGTTTTGTGGAAAAAAGAGATCAGATGGCGGATGTTTCAACCCGGGTTTCATCCTCTCCCCAGGTACCCGGGTTTCCTGATTCTTTATTGCCTGTATATAAACCGTCTGAACTGATATCATCAGACCGGCTTGGACTCATGTTCAGTGCTGTAAGAGCTTCAGATAATGAAGAAGTTGCAATCCGGGTTCTTGATTTAGGGTTGATGCCTCCATCCCAGATAGAATTGCAGATACATACCTGGAGGGCGTTAAAACACCCGAATATTCTGCAAATTAAGTTTTGGGAACGTGATCCTGTCTACTATATTGAATTTGATCTCCCGTCCGGTGCAGTGCAATATAAAAGAAAAATTTTTACACTTGCAGATCTTAAAGTGCCCATACCTTCCCGTGCTGCATTGTATATTACCAGGGGACTTGCAAAAGGCATTTATTATATCCATCAGCAGGGAGTCAGGCATTATCTGCTTGAACCATCTACTATTTTTCTGGACAAAGAGTTACATCCAAAAATTTCAGGGTTTGACATGTCTGCTCTTATCCTGTCTAAAATCCCCGCGGATTGTTGGATTATTGCTCCAGAGCAGCGAAACCCTGAGAAATATGGAAATCCCGGGAAAAAGACTGACATCTACCAGGCAGGGGCAATTTTTAATTATCTTCTTTCCGGGCAGGTGCCTGGAAGTACTGAAAAAAAAAGTATACTTCCTTCTCACTTTCGTGATGAGTATTCCATTTATGATCCAGTAGTTCAAAAGTCCCTGCATATTGATAAAAACGAACGTTACGGAGATATTAGTGAAATGATCCAGGAACTGGACAGTCTGCTGTCTTCTTCCTCAAAAAAAGGATAACATGCCAGATAAACCCGTTTTATTAACAAGTTATTTCCTGTTTATGATGGTCCTGTCTCTTTTTTCTCCCCTGGTAAATGCAGTACCTGCTGAATCTGAAAAACTTCTTGCTGAGGGTGTTGATGCATATAATTCAGGTGACATGGAAAATGCACTCCGGTTATTTGAAACGCTCATAAATATGGATCCATCCTGGCCATATGGATGGCTCTGGAAAGGGACGGTATTAGCCGACCTGGGTAAACAAAAAAAGGCTGAAGACGCTTTTAGAACTGGAAGATGTCTTATCAGTCCGGATACCTGTGACGACTTAACCGAAGATGATGTTTCAGATTCTTATGATAAAACCAGGACAAATTCTCATTCTGGTCTGGTTATCCCGCCTGTAATTGTCAACAGGGCAGTGGATCTGACGGAAGACACCATTAATCATCAACGAGTCTTTTCTCATTTTGATAGTCCTCCAAAAGACAATTTTGGATATGTTTTACAGCCACAGTCTGATTCATACCAGAAATCATTTGAACAGGAAGGAGATAAGCACATGAAAGCAGGAATGTATGATAAGGCGCTTCATTCATACCTGTTGGCCGAAGAAATTAATCCGGAAAATCCGGATATCTCCAGAAAAGTCGGGGACACATTTAAGGAACTTGGCGATCTCAACTCCGCACTGGACGCCTGGAATCGTTCTGTTCAAAATGAATCAAATCAGAAAATATCTGATAATCTTAGGAAAAAAAGGTCTGATGCTTTTTCAGCCCAGAACATGCCAGAGCAAGCCATCCAGGAGTTTGAAAAGATAAAAACATCTGATTTTGATCCTGATATAGAATTTCAAAAAGGAGAGTTATATTCCCGGTTACAGGATTATTCACTTGCAGAACAATCTTTTCAGGACTTCCTTTTATTAAATCCCGGAAATATTGATGCATCCCTAGGTCTTGCAAATGCCAGGCTATGCCAGGGGAAGATTATTAGTACAGAAGAAATCCTTGATTCCCTCCCTCTCTTCTCTCTAAATCCTGATCAGGCAGACCTTCTGGAGAAATTAAAAAAAGAGATAAAAAACCATCCTTCAGGTAAGACAGATGATATATCTGTCATTTTCAGCCATCCCGAATTATATATTCTGATTGGTATCGGTGTCTTTGGAATATTTTATTTCAGGGATAAAATTTTCAGGTAATTCTATTTATAATGCCTGAATTACCCATGTTTTCATTTATTCCTTTCTTTTCTGGCAAGAGTGAAATCATCATTAATAAGAACTCCCATGTTCCTGCATAATTCACGCATTTTTGGAGGAAGCGTCTGCCACCTCCACAATCCCCAGCTGATGTATTCATCAGGCATCTGCTTTTTTTCCGCCCATTTTCTAAGAAATGCATCCCATCGTGTAGTAATGCCTGGATGTGTCTTTCGTATGGAATCATATTCGCTCTCAAGCATGGCAGGACAGAGATAACATCCGACCCGTTCGACCCCCTGTTCGTACATTGGATTCGTTGGAATTTTTCTCCACCAGAGATAAAGAAACACTTCAAATGCCCGCCAGTTCCTTATCGGAGAGACATTCAGCTGGAGTGGATTGGCCGGGTTCTGACTTGTTACATTAAGGCCTGCACGGTTCCATGACTCGTACCATCTGTTGCCCTGTATTGTTACGCACGGACCGATACCGTCAAGATACATCTTCAATGGATCTAATTTGAGGAGGGTGCAACACCACCGGTTATCCTTTCCAGGAGGCCCGCTTTTTTCCACCATCTGCCAGAAATTATTCTCTCCTTTCCTGATTATCTCAACCCCCTGTTCTTTGATAAACTGGATAGTTTCAGGAAATTCAAGTCCTGTGTCGATGAAAAACGCCTTTTCTACCCCGGCTTTTCTTGCCAGGTGCAAAACTACTGTACTGTCTTTTCCGCCTGAAAAGGACACATTCACAAGAGGCCGGTCTTTCATATAATTCTTTATAGTCCGGACTGCATTTCGCTCCAGGTTTTTCAGATGATAAGCATTGCGAGC
>JAQVIE010000268.1 GCA_028695895.1 Methanospirillum sp.
GACAAGTATTCCGATGATATCCATGATCATCGCTGCAAGAGTATTCAGATCGATTCTATCCTGGTAGGCAATATTGAATATCCCCTCTGCACTACTCTCCATGGCCCGGATATTTGCCTGAACAACGTCCTTCACAAAGGTAAAATCCCGTGTCTGGGTTCCGTCACCATAAATCACAGGAGATTCTTTCCTTAATATACGGGTGATAAATTTCGGGATCACCGCTGCATACTCAGATTGTGGATCCTGTCGGGGTCCAAAGACATTAAAATACCTGAGCGAAACCGTCTGCAACCCATAAAGCTCGGAAAAAACCCGGGCATAATGCTCCCCGGTGAGTTTAGAGATCCCATACGGAGAGAGGGGACAGGGAATCATCGTCTCAATCTTGGGAAGAACGGGTGTGTCACCATAAACGGAGGAAGAGGAGGCACATACAACCTTTTTCACCCCACAATCCCTGGCTGCAAGGAGCACATTGAGCGTTCCGGTGCAATTAACCTCATGGGTTGGCAGGGGGCTTTTTACCGAACGGGGGACTGAGGTGATTGCAGCCTGGTGAAAGACTCCGTCAACTCCTTCGAAAACCTCCATCAGAAAGGAAAGATCGGTGATGGAACCTTCTTTCAATTCAACAGGAAGTGATTCAATGTTCGTCTTTTTTCCTGAAAAGAGGTTATCGACGATGATGACCTCATGGTTTTTTGATAGTTTTTCGGCAATATGGGAGCCGATAAACCCGGCTCCACCGGTAATAACGTATTTCATGATGGAATGTCCTGGATTAACATATGTATTCTTATATGAGTACCTATTTGATTATAATTTCAGTTCAAGATTGTGATGATATACTATGAAATTTAGTTACTATTCAGGTGGTGGATACAGCCGATGATGGATTAATAAACCCCATATGGATTCAATTTTAATTTCAGGTAACCATGGTTATTAATGATGTCCGGTATGGACAAGAACTTCCTGATGCTTTTTTTCAAAATTCCCTGGAAACCCAGGCTGATTGATTACTTATCTTGTTATAATTTTTTTCTGGGAATATCACATGTTTCACATATCTGTATGGTGAACCGACTAAAGCGCGGCAATTTCTGTCATACCCCAGACAAACAAACCATTCCTTTTTAATCCTTCTTTCCCTTGAACACCTGTTGCCACAACTCCTGAAACCAGAGGCCTTTTAAAATTTTTCCATGAAAAAGCAGATTCATACTTCCTGATGAATTCATGAGTTAAAATTTCCCGGGAGGATGTTTACCAGAACCACTTTATATCATCCATATCTTAATAATGTATAAAAGGTAAAAGATGGTATGATGTCAATTCTGGCTGGTTTGAAATGGTCAATCGGAGTCCTCTCAATTATTTGTATGGGTATACTCTGTTTCGGGACGGTGTCTGCCGTAATGGTATCAAGCCCTGATGTTGTAAAGCCGGGTGAAGAGGTTTCAATTTTTATTGGTAATGTCCAAGCAGGAGATCCTTTTAAAATTAATATTATTGGAAATATCAAAACTGAAGCAGGTTCATTCTTTTCTTATAAATTACAGAAACTCAATTTACCAATGGACATAGCAAATCCAACACTTCGAATTAATATGAATGGATTAGTTCCCAATAGTATGTTGAACGTATCAGTTAATCAGCATAAGTATAATGGAGGATTTGATACTGCTGATGCGACTGGATTATATGATTATGAGATTGTTCCAGGGGCATATATGTCTAAAGGCTATTATGATGTAGAAATTAATGGAACAGCAGCAAAAACTCAGGTGCCAGTAACTTTCACAGTTACAGGGACAAACGTTCTCGCTGAGTCTCTTGCTGAATCCACCTTTAGTATTACCGGTTTCTCAAATGGAGTGTTTGATGTTACAACTTATGTAGTAAATATGGAACCAGATAAATTTGTTGAAAAGAAACAATTTACCGTGCAGGACCAACTTATCGCTATAAAATAATATAGAGCACAAATTGGCAATATTATATAACCATTTGTCACCATCACAATCTCTTTTTTCCATACATTCATATTTGTTGAGAGTAAAGTAGACTACTCATAATTCAACATAAGTTCATAAACCATATACAGGAGATGAAATTTCTTGACAAACAATACTAATCAGAATTTGCATCGTTTATCATCTTCTTATCGTTCGCTAATTTTAAGTACAATATTCTTGAAGTGGGTCTGATCATTAAAATTTCCTGGTTCAATTGTCATCCCAATCCGGATCAACTTTCGTGGTCCTTAGTTTTGTTTGCATTTTGAACGATTCAAACATCACTAAAAATACATTTATTTTTTGTTAGTGGCAAAGTTGGGTCTTTTGTATTCCTCTCGAAATATGTATGTACTAAAATTATCCATCATTATTATTCATTCCACTCAGATAAAAAGGAGAGGTTTTAGCTATTCTCAAAAAACAAGGAATTACCAAGTGAGGCATCCGTGAAACTGACAGTATACCCGTCATCTTGTTTTACATCGAATGCTCCAATAATAACACCAGGGAACCCTGATACTCACCATATCATGCTCATCATATTTCTGTCTGCGATGCGTACATATCCCTGAATACGAATGAAAGTGATTGAACAAGACAATAATCTGACAGACAGAATTCTTACAATGGCTAAAGACCTGGGTGCTGACATAGTGGGTGTCGCAGATCCACAGGTATTTATTAACCCTGATTACCAGGGAAATAACCCGCTGAATCTTCTGCCATCCCTCAAATCAATCATTCTGATTGGAGTGTTTATTCCTAAGGGAGCATTTGTTCCCCTTCCAGGAGGTCGTGGCCTTTACACAAATACCCTGATGGCTGGAACTGCAACGCTCAGGGTGATGGCATATTC
>JAQVIE010000269.1 GCA_028695895.1 Methanospirillum sp.
CTTCTTGGGAATATTCCAAAATATCCCGGAATTATTTTTTAATTCCTTAAATATCCATAATACTTCTGAAAAATAATAATTTTGAGATTTAAGAAAAAAATACAGAATAAATAAAAGAAAACAGAGGATATTGCCTCAAATTTTGGATTTAATAAATTTCACGAGATTTTTTTATAGATCTTAATATTTTTTAATTTAGTTAATTTAATATATGATCACTTAAAAATTTAGATGAGTCTAAGATTATTAGGTGAATCATGTCTATCATGACTGTTGAACAACTAACTCCCGGGACTTCTGGAATTATATCCGGAATCCAGGGAGACACTACAATTCGTCGTAGATTAATGGAAATGGGTCTTTTACCTGGATCCAGACTGACACTTGTAAAATGGGCCCCTCTTGGAGATCCAGCTGAATGCCTCATCCGTGGGTATAAACTCTCCATCAGACGTGCCGAAGCTGCACTAATTTCCGTTGATACAAAGCAAATGGAGTGAAACAAAGTGTTTCCTCTTAGTCTTATGAAAACCGGAGACAAGGTTGTTGTCAGGGCCATTTGTGGAACCGGGCACCTTGCAAAAACCCTCGGTCAGCTTGGCATCATTATCGGAATTGAACTTTCCGTTATTCAAAAAGCTAAAGAATCTGTTATTATCCGGATAGGCGAGAGCAGATATGCCCTTGGAGCCGGAGCGGCAAGTATGGTTCTGGTTGAACCACAAGCATGATGATCTTATGAAAAACATTAGCATATTACTCGCAGGAAACCCGAATGTGGGTAAAACAACCCTGTTTAACAGTCTCTGCGGAGTCCACCAGCACACCGGAAACTATCCAGGAGTCACTGTTGATATCAAGGAAGGAAAAAGACAGATAAATGAACATTCTCTCATAATTTCTGACCTTCCAGGAACGTACAGTCTTTCGGCATTCACTCCTGATGAACAGGTAGCAAGGGATGCACTTTTAAATACCAATCCTGACGCCGTTGTTCAGATTATTGATGCAACAAATATCGAGAGGAACCTCTTTCTTACAACCCAACTGATGGAAATCGGCATTCCAATGGTAATTGCTCTTAACATGAGTGACCTTGCAGACGAGCAGGGAATTACCATCGATGCCGAATGCCTTGAAAAGAATCTGAAAATTCCGGTTGTACGGATCGTTGCGCGAAATGGGGAAGGAATTGACAGTTTACTTGAGACGGTTATTCGTGTAGCAAACCAAAAAACCAGAACTGCACATAGAGAGATTGAGTACTCTCATTCAGTTACAAATCACATCAACGAAATTTGTAATTATCTCAGATCTCATGCCGCATTATTAGGTAATCTGTCGCCCCATTATGCTGCAATACGCCTGGTAGAAGGTGATGAACACTTGGAGAAGATGCTTCACAACCAGGGACTAAAACTTCCGTTCATCGACAATGGTGATCCAGCTGAACGTGATGGCATTGCTGAAGATATCCTCCTTGCACGGTACCGGACCGCAGAAGAGATCACAACCTGCTCGGTAAAATGTACAATGGGAAGGGTCATGCCTGCTGACCTGATTGATCAGGTATTAACCCATCGGATATTTGGAATACCCATTTTTCTTGCTTGTATGTGGTTTGCCTTTCAGATTACTTTTAGTGCCTCAAACCCGTTCCTGGTTGGAATAGAATACATATTCGAGCATTTTACTGAAATTATTAACGGGGTTGAGATGGATCCGTTTATCCGGTCTTTCCTGTCTGATGGAGTAATTGGTGGTGTAGGTTCAGTATTAGTCTTTGTGCCATCCATCTTTGTCATGTTCCTGCTGCTTTCTATTCTTGAAGACACTGGATACCTGGCAAGAGCAGCATTTGTCATGGATCGGCTGATGCATTCGATTGGATTGCATGGACGTTCATTCATTCCGTTCCTTATCGGATTTGGATGTAATGTTCCTGCCATCATGGCAACCAGAACACTCCAAAGCAAAGCAGACAGGATAATTACGATAATTACTATCCCGTTCATGTCATGTGCTGCACGGCTTCCGGTATATGTCCTGTTTGCAGGGGTGTTTTTCGGAGCAGCAGCAGGGAATGTAATTTTTTTCCTGTATGTCCTGGGAATCCTTGTGGCTATCATATCTGCCATGACATTTCGTCGCCTTGTGTTCAAAGATGAACCCTCTCCTTTCATCATGGAACTGCCACCATACAGAAAACCAAGCGGATTTGCTGCAGCAACTCATATGTGGCATAAAGGAAGGGAATACCTCAAACGTGCAGGTATTGTCATCTTTGGGGGAGTTATTGTGGTCTGGGCTCTTGCTACCCTTCCAGTTGGCGTTGAATATGGATCAGTAGACAGTCTTGCAGGAATCATAGGTCAGACAGTTCAACCGCTGTTTGCACCGCTTGGATTTAACTGGCAGCTCGTTGTGGGTCTTATCTTTGGTTTCATTGCAAAAGAAGTGGTGGTTGGATCTCTTGGTACACTTTACGGAGGAGAAGAAATGCTTGAATCATCACTCGCTGCAGATCCGATTTTAAGCCCGGTAATCGCTCTTGCTTACATGGTGTTCATCCTTCTGTACCTGCCTTGTGTTGCTGCACTCGGAGTAATCAGGCAGGAGATAGGCAACTGGAAATGGACAGGAATTGCAATTGGATGGGGAATTCTTGTGGCATACGTCTTCTCATTCCTGATATTACACATTGGATCACTCTTTATTGGAGCATAAAAACATGTCAAACACATCATATCCACATAAATATCTTTATGGGTGGACAGTAATTGTATCTCTGGCCACGTTTTGCGCAGGATTATTATCTATCTTTGAAGGACTGGGATTTACTACAGGATTTTTCATTCTACCGGATATTCCT
>JAQVIE010000270.1 GCA_028695895.1 Methanospirillum sp.
GCTCTTCCGATCTAGGCTTGTTGACTCGCTAAGGGGAAATGCATGATTCTTGATGAAATTGTGGCCTTGGCACATCGCAGGGCATCCATGCTTCCAGACTGTTATCAGTCATCATCCCATACTCCCATCAGCCTGAAAGATGCAGTTCTCCTGAAACAAAAGTCACATGCACACCCTGTTATTGCAGAGCTGAAGTTTTCCTCGCCATCAAGAGGTGTAATCCGGAATGGGTCTTTTCCTGAAGATATTGCATCTGAACTGGTCTGCGGGGGATGCTGCGCTCTCTCGGTTCTGACCGAGCCGGATTACTTCTCTGGTTGTGTCGGCACCATACCAGCCATAAGGGACAGGGTCACAGTTCCAATCCTTAGAAAAGACTTCATCGTCCAGGAGCAGCAGCTTGATGAAACCAGGGCACTTGGTGCTGATGCCGTCCTGCTCATCACTGGTGTTCTTGGTGAGGATACCGGGTATTTTGTTGAAGAAACAAAAAAACGTGGTCTTGAACCCCTCCTCGAAGTGCATACCAGGCAGGAGGCCGAAATGGCAGTTGATACAGGTGCAGAACTCATCGGGATTAATAACCGGGATCTCAGGACATTCAAAACAGATCTCACCACAACAAAGCGGATTGCTCCCTTCCTCCATCAGGCAGGCAGAACGGTGATCTCATTAAGCGGGATGATCTGGCCTTGTGATATCAGGTTCATGAGCCATTATGCAGACGGGTTTCTTATCGGATCAGGTATAATGTCCTCAAAGAATCCAAAAAAACGATTGGAGGGATTGGTATACGCATAAAGATCTGTGGTATCACAAGACCTGAGGATGCCCGCCTTGCTGACAAGGCCGGTGCAGATGCCATTGGGGTTGTAATGTTTTCAGATTCGCCACGTGAGGTGTCGGTGAAGGAGGCAAAAGAGATCTTCAGGGCAGCAGGGCCATATATGGGAAGGATATGTGTGTCCCATACTGACTCAGTCCAGGATCTTGCCCTTATGTTCACGCTTCAGCCAACGGCTATCCAGATATCTCACCCTCATACACTCCCTGTACATAGACCTTACCAGGTTATCAGGGTCATTCAGCCAGGTGATCCAGTACCTGAGTCTGCAGATGCCGTAATCGTGGACTCCAGCATGGGGAAAGGAACCCCTTACGATCACGAATATGCAAAAAAAATCATATCCATGTCAGAAATACCAGTAATACTTGCCGGGGGATTAAATCCGGAGAATATCAGGGAAGCAGTAGGGCTAAGACCATATGCAGTCGACGTTGCTTCAGGAGTTGAATCATCGCCAGGAATAAAGGATACCAAAAAGGTCATGAGATTTGTGAAAAATGCAAGGGAGGCCTGTAATGCAGCTTGACACCCGGTTTGGGAACTATGGTGGGTGTTTTGTGCCTGAAACCCTGATGGGAGCACTTGAAGAACTGGAGGATGCATACCTGAATATCTTTCCAGGCCCTGCATTTCAGAATGAACTCAGGGAATACCTGACAACTTATGCCGGGCGGGAGACCCCACTGACCTTTTGTAAAAACCTGTCAAAGGATCTTGGATGCAGAGTATACCTAAAACGTGAGGACCTCCTCCACTCAGGTGCCCATAAACTAAACAATGCACTTGGTCAGACAATCCTTGCAAAACATATGGGGAAAAGGCGACTTATTGCAGAGACTGGTGCTGGTCAGCATGGTGTTGCAACAGCAATTGCAGGAGCTGTCCTTGGCCTTGAGGTGGACGTGTTCATGGGTGAAGTGGACATTTCAAGGCAGGCTCTCAATGTTGCAAGGATGAACATGATGGGTGCAAGGGTCATTCCGGTCAGTTGTGGGACAAGGACACTTAAGGATGCCATGAATGAGGCACTCCGCGACTGGGTTTCAAGGGTTTGTGACACCCATTACCTTATTGGAACGGTTGCAGGGCCTCATCCCTACCCTGTGCTGGTAAGGGATCTCCAGAGGGTTATAGGAGATGAGACAAGGAGACAGATAATGGAGGCGGAAGGCAGGCTTCCTGATGTCATCATCGCCTGTATCGGGGGAGGATCCAATGCAATTGGCATCTTTCATCCATTCATTGAGGATCATGAGGTCAGGATGTATGGTGTTGAAGCCGGGGGGGAAGGCCTTGATAAAAGGCATGGAGCTTCCCTTTGCGGTGGAAGACCCGGTGTTCTCCATGGAAATTACTCATATCTCCTTCAGGATTCGTTCGGCCAGATAATCGAGTCACATTCCGTCTCTGCCGGTCTTGATTACCCCGGAGTCGGGCCTGAACATTCGATGCACAAGGATTCCGGGCGGATAATTTACAAACCGGTCACTGATACAGAAGCACTTGAGGCGTTTTTGTACCTTTCAAGAATGGAAGGAATTGTTCCTGCACTTGAATCATCTCATGCAGTCGCTTTTATGCGAAAACTGGCACCGGAACTGTCAGAAAATACCGTCCTTGTCGTCAACCTCTCCGGACGGGGCGACAAGGATGTTGAGACTGTCATGAGGTACATGGAGGATAGAGATGAACAGGCTTAAATCGGCGTTTCAAAACTGTAAAAAGAGTCTTCTTATGACTTTCATCATCGCAGGAGATCCTGATTACGATACCTGTCTTGAGATTATCAGGGCAGTTGATGAAGGGGGGGCTGACATCATCGAACTTGGCCTTCCATTTTCAGATCCGGTGGCAGACGGGCCTGTCATTCAGCAGGCAGGTAAGCGTGCCCTTGCATCAGGAATGAATACCGACCGGTTTTTCGACCTTGTAAGAGATGTCAGGAGAGAATCTGACATACCCCTCGTGGTTCTCACCTACACAAACCTTGTACTGCAGCGAGATATCAACAGAT
>JAQVIE010000271.1 GCA_028695895.1 Methanospirillum sp.
GACTCAGGTCCATCGATCCTGATCAGTATGCCTCTCTCTTTGAAAAGAAGGAGAAGAAAAAAACCGGTCTTCCGGATCTTCCAAAGAGTGAGAACGGGGTTGTGATGAGGTTTGCCCCAAATCCGTCCGGACCACTTCACCTTGGACATGCAAGGGCAGCATTTCTCAATGATGAATATATCCACCGGTATGGAGGGAGATATATTCTCAGAATTGAAGACACAGATCCAAAAAGAGTGGACCCAAAAGCCTATGACATGGTCAGGGAGGATATAGAATGGATGGGTCTTTCCATCTCTGAAATTGTCTTCCAGTCTGACAGGTTTTCAAAATATTACGAGGTAGGAAAGGATCTTATCCAAAACGGACATGCCTATGTCTGCAATTGTGATAATGAGGTCTTTAAGGATCTCAAGATGCACAAAAACGCCTGTCCCTGCCGCAACCAGTCTCCAGAAGAAGCTCTTGAACTCTTTGACCAGATGCTTGAAGGAGTATTTGCTGAAGGAGAAGTCGGTGTCAGGTTAAAGACCGACCTGGATCATCCTGATCCTGCCATGCGTGACTATCCCCTGTTCAGGGTTCTGACTTCAACTCCTCACCAGCGGGTGGATGCTATCGTTTATCCGCTCATGAACCTGTCAGTTGCCGTGGATGATCACCTGCTTGGAATGACCCACGTCATCAGGGGCAAGGATCATATCGCAAATACCAGGCGACAGGAGTATATCTTCAGGTACATGGGCTGGGAAGCACCGGTGTATCGCCATTATGGCCGGATGGGTATTGAAGGAGTTGTCCTTTCAACCTCACAGATGCGGTCAGGAATCCAGTCAGGAGAATACTCCGGATGGGACGATGTCAGGCTTGGAACACTTCGTGCAATGGCAAGACGCGGTATTCAGCCTCAGGCGGTAAGAAACGCTGTTGTTGAGATTGGTATTGGAGAGACTGATATACAGTTCTCATGGGAGAATCTCTATGCAAAAAATAAGGAAATTATTGACAGCAATGCTGACAGGTTTTTCTTTGTTCCTGACCCGGTTCTGGTACCCGTTTCCGGAAGCGACCCGGTAATTGCAAAGGCCATGCGATATCCTGGTGATGAATCCAGAGGATATCGTGAGATACCATTTGAAGGCTCTCTTTACCTGCCACGGGCTGAACTTGCTTCAGGTGCCACATTTCTGAGACTTAAGGATCTCTTTAATATCCGGGTTATTTATGAAGAAGATAATATCCATGGTGAGTATGCCGGTGATGATCTGCAGGAAGCACGAAGTAAAAAAGCCCCTATTATTCAGTGGCTTCCAAAAGAACATTCTCAATTATGCACTCTGAAATCTCCAAAAGGAGATATCAGCGGTATTTGTGAACCTGAAGCAGTCAGAGTAAAAGACCGGATTGTTCAGTTTGAACGGGTCGGTTTTGCAAGGATAGATTCACCAGGTAATCATGCAGTGGCGTATTTTACCCATCGTTAAAAAATTTTACGGGTAGAGAGTTTTTATCATGTACTCAGGCAGGGCAAAACCTGCTTCATGTACAGATCCATTGTAATACTGTAGATGAGAAAGTGAACGTTCTCTGATTATCTCATCTACCACCGGTTTTTTCATCTCCCTTGGATCCATGGAATCAGATGCACAGGCCATCCCCCACACTGTTCCATAAACCGGCATGTACGCAAAGTAAGGAGCCACAATGTGGAAAACACTGTTAAGATTTGTCATAATATACGTTACACGCTCAGGTTCAAAAAACGGTGAACCTATATGGAGGACAAACATCCCCCCATCACTAAGAAGTGTCTTACAGTCGGCCATGAACCGGGATGTGTAAAGCTCTACAGCAGGACCTATGGGATCGGTCAGATCAAGCACTATCAGATCAAATTTTTCTCTTTTTCCAGGTCCAATCTCCCTTACATATTTTAATCCATCTTCGATTAAGATCTCTATACGGGTATCATCCAGCGATCCACGGTGAATTGAACCAAAATATCTGCGTGCCAGGTCAATAACACCCTTGTCCAGTTCGACAAGAACAATTCGTTCCACCGAAGGATGTTTGAATACCTCTTCTGCAGATCCTCCATCTCCTCCACCGATGATAAGCACGGTCTTTGGTTCAGGATGTGTCACAAGCGCTGGGTGAATCATGTTTTCATGGTAAAAAAATTCATCCCGTTCAGAGGTCATGAAGTACCCGTCAAGGCGGAACAATCTACCAAGCTCTGGAGTATCCCAGACTTCATAAGTCTGAAATTGTGTTTTACCACGCTCCAGCATTTTTCCTTTTCTGAAAAAATAACCACTGTTATTTGTTAACGATTCACAGAGCAGTTCAGAACAATCAGATATATTCATGGATCAGCTTTCTGCAACTTCGGCAGCGTTTATCTCTCCCCTGATAACTTCCTGACTAGCCATTTCTTCCGGGGCAAGAGCATATGTAACTTCATTAAACGTCTGTCTGGCCCGATCACTATTGTCACGGCTATAATTACAAACATATACATCAAGAGTCACCCCGTTATTCTCCGGCCAGGTGTGGATGGCGAGATGCGATTCCGCCAGAACCACGTTACCAGTAACTCCGGCCTTATTCCCATTTTCATCCATAAACTGGTGGAAATATGTTCCAAGCGGGGTAAGACCAGAATTCATACATGCATCAACACACAGTTTCTCCAGTTTATTCTGGTCGCAAAGAAGATCAGCAGTGCAGGTGCAGCGGTACATATCAGCAATTAGATGTAGTCCATTCATTCGCCATCCCTCCTTTTAGATTTTAGGGCGGTCTCTTCGAGAGACCAGCGGGTATAAGAATGAGATATTAACAAAGATAAAT
>JAQVIE010000272.1 GCA_028695895.1 Methanospirillum sp.
ATGGATCTGGCAAAAGTACCCTGGTCTCATCGATCATGGGATTTGTGCCCGCATCAGGTGGCAGGATAATCTTTGCAGATAATCCAATAACCGGACTTCCAACGTACTCAATTGTCCACCATCATCTGAACCTGGTCCCGGAGACAAGAAAATTATTCGGGAAGATGACTGTCAGGGAGAACCTGATGCTTGGGTCATATATGAATTCAGGGAATTATAACATAGAATATATTTACTCACTCTTTCCTGTTTTAAAAGAACGCAAAGATCAGTATGCAGGAACACTCAGCGGAGGTGAGCAGCAGATGCTTGCAATCGGACGATGCCTGATGTCTGGTCCTGATATGATAATTCTTGATGAACCCTCCTTAGGTCTGTCTCCGAAATATGTTCATAATGTCCTGAATACCATCAGTAAACTGAATAAAGAAGGGCTTACCATCCTGCTTGTTGAACAGAATGTAAAACGTGCTCTTGAGATATCACACCGTGCTTATATCATTGAAAATGGAAGAATTGTCCTTTCCGGCACTGCTGAAAGTATGTTACATGATAAACACGTAAAAGAAGCATATCTTGGGATGTAATCAACCATTTTTACCGGTTTTTGTCTTTTATCTGTTTTTTTATCTGTTTTAATCTCTCAGGAAGGCTGACAAGTCCTTTTGGCAGGAATATGATAATCAGGATAAGCAAAACTCCGATTACAATGAACCGTTCATATGTAAATCCAAGAGCATTCAGCCCTTCCCAGAGAAGGCTGATGACAACCGTCCCGACTACAGGTCCTGCAAGAGTTCCAAGTCCGCCTGTAATTGAATAAATTATCGGCCAGAAAGAGATATCTGTTCCGAATATCTCAGGAGAGATATATCCAAAGTGTGATACTTCAAGGGCTCCTGCAATTGCAGTGACAAATGCACTTATCCCAAATGCGAATAGCTTGAACGGAACCGGGTTGATACCTGATGCTTTTGCTTCCATCTCATTTTCCCGTATAGCTGCAAGAGCAAGTCCTATCTTTGATTTGAGCAGAAAATGAAAGAGCAGGATAGAAGCAGCAGCAATTGCAAGGATACAATAATACTCAACCAGGACTGAACCGGAAACTGATGATGGAACAAGTTTTGAGACAGGATATCCATCCCATCCTCCGGTAATATGGCTGAACTGGCTAATCACTATCAAAGTCTGGATGATGACTGCAAACCCGAATGTCACCATGGCAAGGAACCATTCACGAAGTCTGACACATGTCATTCCGATAAGAACACCAATTCCGGCAGTTATACATGCACCTGCAAAGATTGCAATAATAAAGGGAATCCCGAACTTTATTGCAATAAGAGACGAAAAATATCCGCCAAGTCCGAAAAATGCTGCATGTCCGAGTGAACCCTGGCCTGAAAAGGTAAGAAAATTCCAGGCTGATGCATAGATGATGAATATAAGCATCAGGATAAGGACAGTCAGGTAATACTGACTGGAACCAGGAAGAACCGGAAGAATAGCTGCTACAATTAACATCAGTGCAGGAAACAGGTATTGTTTCTCCTGAAAAGCCTGGGGAATCATTCACTCTCCTCCCCAAAAAGGCCGGTCGGGCGAATGATAAGAACTATAATCAGGAGAATGAATGACACGGCATCCTTCCAGGCACCTCCAAGGGTAAAAGCAGTCCCATTTTCAACAAGACCAACAGCAAGCCCTCCGACAATGGCACCGGGAATACTGCCCAGTCCCCCCAGGATAATGATGGCAAATGCCTTAATTGCAGGAATGGACCCCATGTAAGGGTTGAAAACCTGACCACTGACTGCCCAGAGCGTTCCTGCAGCTCCTGCAAGGGCAGCACCTATGCCAAAGGTTATCATATCCATCCGCTCGACATTGATTCCCATCAGCATTGCTCCACTTCTATCCTGGCTGGTTGCTCTGACAGCCCGGCCGGTCCAGGTATGATAAAGAAAGATGTAAAGGCTGATGAGCAGGAATACAGTAACTGCCATGATGATAAAATAATCAAGAGGGACATTAATAGAACCCATATCCAGACTGATATCTCTAAAAGGGCTTTGTATGGTCTTCCATTCATCAGTCCATATCATTGCAGCAAGGTTTTGTATGACATAAATAAGCCCGATACTTACAAAAATTTCATTTAATTTCCCTGTACCAAGTATCGGTCTGAAACAGAGCCGTTCAACTATCACTCCTGTCACCACCAGAACAGGAATTGATGCACAGAGAAGAATATAGGGATTAAAACCACTCATAACGAAGAGACAGAACGTTATATACGTTCCAAGCATGAGAAATTCACCATGTGCAAAGTTGACAATCTTCATTACCCCAAAGATAAGGTTAAGTCCGGTTGCCAGAAGGATGTAAATACATCCGGTGTATAACCCCCAGAAAAGAACCTGGGCGATTATCTCAATATGTATATCCATTCGTGTGAGCCATCCACCATAAAAAAGATCAGGGAGATCCTGGTTTATACCAGTCAGGGATGGTAAAACCAGTCTCACGAATTGATTCAGGCCATACAATGTGTGGTCTTATCTCATCAAAAGCCGGATCCATCCTCATCTGTTCAACATAAAGAACAAAACTGCTCTCCCGGTAATCAGGTGAGAACTGAATAAGCCCGTCTTCCATAACCTCCATCATGTGATCCATTGAAATCTCAGACAGGGTTTTTTGAATCGCACCTTTCTGCACAGTTCCTGCATCCTCAATACTTTTAGCTGCAATATAGACGGACTCATACGTTGCTGCGCCCATCATTCCGGCAAATCCACCATATTTATTCCTGAAATTCTCCAGGAATTTTTCTGTTGTCTCTGAA
>JAQVIE010000015.1 GCA_028695895.1 Methanospirillum sp.
GAAAAACTGCTCTGAAGAAAACTCCTGTACCGGGATGACTGCTGTGACCCGTTCTTCGCTTCTGAGGTCAAGAAGGTTTACTATTGCCTTGCCTTTGCTCTGCCTGGAACCTTCAGGAATGTCAAAGACCCTGAGCCAGTAGGCACGGCCGGTTGATGTAAAGCAGAGGAGATGATCATGAGTATTGGCAACAAAGGCCTGTTCTACATAATCTCCATCCTTGATAGAGATCCCCATGACCCCTCTTCCGCCACGACCCTGAACCCGGTAAGCGTCAACGTCCATGTGTTTGACATAATTCTGATGGGTAAGGCAGACCAGAACCTGTTTGTTTGGAATAAGGTCTTCCCTGACTATCTCCTGAAGGTCACCGGTTATCTGAGTTCGTCTCTTGTCAGCGTATTTTTCTCTGACTTCAAGGAGTTCACGTGAGATTTCTGCCCTGATATTGGCTTCAGATGACAAAAGTTCGATAAGTTTTCTTATCTCAGCCTCAAGCTGTTCCCGTTCATCGACAAGCTTCTGTTTTTCAAGTGCAGCAAGCCGGCGAAGCTGCATCTGAAGAATAGCTCCGGCCTGGGCTTCATCAAGGGAAAATTTGACAATAAGATTTTCTTTTGCCTCGTCAACAGTCTGGGCTGCACGAATGGTTGCAATTACCGCATCGATGTTGTCAATAGCATGGAGCAGACCACGAAGGATATGGACCCTGTTTTCTGCTTTTTTCTTGTCAAATTCGCTCCTTCTTGTAATGACTGTGATACGATGACGGACAAACTGTTCAATAAGGCCGATAAGTCCGAGGATCTTTGGCTGCCGGTCAACGATTGCATAGTTGATGACACCAAAGGTACTTTCAAGAGCGGTGTGTTTGTAAAGGTGATTAAGAATCAGCTGAGGTCTTGCATCTTTCCTGAGATCGATGACAATTCTCATCCCGTCTTTATCTGATTCGTCCCTGAGATCAGAAATTCCTTCAATTCTCTTATCCCTGACAAGATCAGCTATATGTTCAATAAGTTTTGCTTTATTGACCTGGTATGGGATCTCGGTGATGATAATCTGATCTCTTTTGCCTGATTCATCTATTTCGGCTACACCACGGACTGTGAGTTTTCCCTGTCCTGACAGGTATGCATTCTGAATACCCCCGGTCCCCATGATTATGCCACCGGTTGGAAAATCCGGACCTGGTATTATCTGCATAAGCTCGTAAACCGTTGTTTCAGGATGTTGCAGGTAATGACAGACTGCATCGCATACCTCACCAAGGTTGTGAGGGGCCATTTTAGTTGCGATACCGACAGCAATACCATCAGATCCGTTAATCAGAAGGTTTGGCAGTTTTGCAGGGAGAACAGACGGTTCCTGCAGGGATTCATCAAAGTTCGGGGTAAATTCGACCGTTTCTTTTTCAAGGTCAACAAGAAGTTCTTCTGCCTCTTTTTTCAGCCTGACCTCGGTATAACGCATTGCCGCAGGAGCATCACCATCAACTGATCCAAAGTTACCCTGACCATCAACAAGCATCATCCGGTAGGAGAATGGCTGGGCCATCTTAACGATGGTGTCATAAATTGATGCATCACCATGCGGATGATATTTACCCATGACATCTCCGACTACACGGGCAGATTTTTTATATGCCTTATCATGGGTGTTTCCCATCTCCCACATGGCATAAAGTGATCGCCGGTGAACCGGTTTTAAGCCGTCCCTGGCATCAGGAATTGCACGACCGATGATAACTGACATTGCATAATCGATGTAGGAGGATTTCATCTCCTCTTCGATATTGACCGGGTTTACTTTTGGTGTAAAAAGCGGCTGCTGGTTTTCATCAGATGTCAAGGTTTGTCACCTCTTTTGCATGCCGCTTGATAAAGTCACGACGGGCAGTTACATCCCCACCCATCAGCTTTTCAAAGATCTCGTTTGCATAAGCAGCATTCTCGATAATTACCCGTTTGAGCACCCTTGTCTCAGGGTCCATGGTGGTTGTCCAGAGCTGGGAAGCATTCATCTCTCCAAGACCTTTGTACCGCTGGACATTCACACCTTTTTCACCCATTTCCTGTAGTATTTCTTTCATTTCTTCTTCGGTGTAGGCATACTTTTCCTGCCTGCCTTTTGAAATCCGGTAAAGAGGCGGCTGTGCAAGATAGATATACCCGGCTTCGATGAGTGGCTGGAGATACCTGAAGAAGAAAGTCATCAGCAGAGTGCTGATATGGGCCCCGTCAACATCTGCATCGGTCATAATGATGATATGATGGTACCTGGCTTTTTCAATATCAAATGATTCGCCAACGCCGGTTCCAATGGCTGAAATAAGTGCTTGGATCTCGTTGTTTTTAAGGATTTTATGAACTGTTGCTTTTTCAACATTCAGGATCTTGCCCCGGAGTGGGAGAATTGCCTGAAATCTTCTGTCACGTCCCTGTTTTGCACTGCCACCTGCAGAGTCTCCTTCCACTATATATATCTCGCTTTTTTCAGCAGAACGTTCAGAACAGTCTGCAAGTTTTCCAGGAAGACCTGATGATTCAAAAATACTTTTTCTTCTGGCAAGTTCCTTGGCTTTTCGTGCTGCCTCCCTGGCCTGGTATGCAAGCAATGCCTTATCAACAATTGCTGCCAGGTCTTTTGGATGTTCTTCAAAGTATTCACAGAGTGAGGAATAAACCAGTGAATCAACGATTCCTCTGACTTCACTGTTTCCAAGTTTCATCTTGGTCTGGCCTTCAAACTGTGGATTTGCCAGCCTTATCGAGATAATTGCCGTCAGTCCTTCCCTTACATCATCGCCCTTGAGAGAGAGGTTTTGATCTTTTATTACCTTGTTCTCTTTGGCCATCTTGTTAATGGCCTTGGTAAGTGCAGATCTGAATCCTTCCAGGTGAGTTCCTCCCTCCTTGGTATTGACGCTGTTTACATAGGCAAATATTCTTTCAGAATAAGCTGTCGCATATTGTAAGGCAATGTCGACCTCAACCTTGTTTTCTTCATCTTTTCTGCAAAAGTAGATGACCGATTCATGGACCGGCTGAATTTCATTGTTGAGGTACCTTACATATTCGGAGATTCCCCCTTCATAGGAGAAGACCTCACAACATTCTTCAAGATCCTCGCACCGTTCATCAGCAATGCTGATAGTAACCCCTGAGTTCAGGAATGCAAGTTCGCGCATCCGGTGAGCAAGAACATCATAATCAAACTCAACGGTCTCAAATATTTTGGCATCAGGTTTGAACCTGATCATAGTCCCGGTTACTTTTGAAAGGTATTTTGCCAGGAAATCTTCTTTTGTTTCAGGACAATCATCCGGAAGGCTTCCATACCTCCTGATATACCGGTCTTTTATCTCTTCATAATCTTCTTCTTCTTTCTCTATACATGTCTGCGGCAGACCCTGCGAAAATAGCATCCTGTATGAATACCCATGTTTCCAGACCGTGGCAGTCAGTTCAATAGACAATGCATTTACAACTGATACACCTACACCGTGCAGGCCACCTGACACCTGGTAGGTATTTTTATCAAACTTTCCTCCTGCATGAAGGATTGTAAGCACCGTCTCCAAAGCGCTCTTGTTTTCATTGTCCTTCATCAAATCAACAGGGATACCCCGCCCATTGTCTTCTACGCTAAGGCTGCCGTCCTCGTGAATTGTCACCTGAATGTGGGTACAATACCCTGCAAGAGCTTCATCGATGGCATTATCGACAACTTCATAGACAAGATGATGAAGGCCACGGCTATCGGTAGAACCGATATACATTGCAGGTCGTTCTCTGACAGGTGTCAGTCCCCGCAGTATTTTGATATTATCTGAATTGTATGTATTGGACAGATGAAAACCCCCCAAAATATATGTGGTGAGAAAATGTGTCCAATATCATTGGTGTTTGTATAACTAAAACATGGTGATTCAGGTACACATTAATGAGAGAAAAATCAGAAAAAAGATGATTCTTTCCTGACTTCACGCACTGATTTCATGAAAAATAGCCCGATAACGACGAAAGTAATCAATGGAGAGAGAAATTCAGGGATATGGTATCCAAAGCTGTTTATGAGCATTACGATCCCAAGACAGAAGATTGAGTACATTGCTCCGTTTTTTAAATACTTGTATTTTTTTATCCTGTCAATATTGCTAACGGTTATCTGTCTGACTGCAATAGCTCCAAGGGCATTTCCGATAAGGATGAGCGGAACCAGCATTGTAAATGCAAAAGCTCCAATTACCCCGTCTATTGAGAATGTTGCATCTATTACCTCCAGGTACAGGATCTTACTAATGTCAGACATATTACTACCTTTGAGTTTTTGTTCATGCAGTTCTGCATTCTGGCGAAAGCCATGTACGATGAAAAAAGCCGTAGATCCCACGACTGCCCCAAATGCCATCATCGCGTTTTTCTCTATTGCAAACCAGACAATAATCATGAGCAGTATGGATACAACTGCATAAAACCACACGCCTTTGGAAAAAAAATATGATTCTCCCCTTATTCCATAATGTTTCTCTTCAAGAAAGAGCCAGTGAAAGAATAGAAAGATAAGAAATGTTCCTCCGCCTATCAGCAAGATTGGTGAAGATGCCTTAATAGCTTCTTCAATATCCGGATTATCACTGAACATGGCGGTAAATGCTTCCCATGGAGTCAGCTCAGGAGTTGATCCCCAGACCAGCAACAGGGGAAGCAGACCACGAACCAAAAATACTGCAAATAACATGCCCCAGAGAAGAAACCATCTCTGATATTTTGGTTGCATGGTACTGAGAACTTCTGCATTAATGATGGCATTGTCAATACTGCAGATGATCTCAAACATGCAAAGACCTGTTATGGTCAGGATGATTGCGAATAATTCCACAAGAGGAGGTATGAACGAAAAGAATATGAATATCATCTATTGTTTCATCCTTTACAGGTTGAAATTCTGACTAATATCGGTATGATTTTTTAAGAAGTGATTAGACAGAGCACACTTGCCTTTCCTGAAGACCAGTATACTATATATATCCGGTTTACCTACCCGATGGTATAGAAGAACCAGATTCTTCTTGCCACTGCACTTATTGCACTTATACTGGTATTTTGCATCTTTTCATCCGGATGTGTTAAACAGGATTTCTTTTTTTATCCGGTGATGGTCAGGGTTCCGTCTGTCCCGTTAACCATGGCCTCCTTACCTGTAGGAAGGCTGGTAAGCGGGGTTCCAATCCGGTCAATCATTGGTATCTTACCCATGATGGCTCCGACAGCAATAATAGTCTCAGCTTCCTGATTGATGATGGCTGCAGGGGCATGACCGTTGCGCGAGAGTGCATAAAGGATGTAACTCCCAACAGTTGATCCTTTTCCATATTCAAAAACCAGAACTGACCCGGTTATGTCTTTTCCTTCAAGGGGGTGACCCCGTTCCAATATTATCCCGGTTTCCGGATCCACACCGGAGAGAAACGAGATTGGATCAGGGCCTATAAGCAGGGGTCCTTTTCCAATACCGCGGGATATTCCACGCCCATGTAGTATCATGCACACTCACGTATAAGTAGAACGACTAAATAATTATGTACTATGGATCAGCCTCTTGCACGTATTTCCTGTGAAAATGAGATTTACTATCAGATTCGGATCCAGGAGATGGAGGCCCAGAATCTTGAGTTGTCAATCCGTACAGAGGAATTAATCAAGGAAAATTCCGTCCTGAAAAGAGAGAATTCGCAGCTTAAACGAATGCCTCTCTTTGTTGCACTGGTAGTGGACATCTTTAAAAGTGGTGAGATTTACCTGCGTCAGATGGGAAACAACCAGGAGTATGTCACTTTTGTTAATGACGAACTACGACAGTTACTTTACCCTGGTTGTAAAGTTGCTGTGAACAATGCCCTTTCTGTAGTCAAAGTTCTTGAAGAGACATATGATTCCAGGGTAAGGGTTATGGAACTTGAGGAATCCCCTGACGTGACATTTGAACATGTCGGAGGTCTGACCACCGAGATTGAAGAGATTCGGGAAGCGGTTGAATATCCCCTGACGATGCCTGAAGTGTTTGAACGGATAGGCGTTGAACCACCAAAAGGGATACTTCTCCATGGACCGCCTGGAACCGGAAAGACCCTGCTTGCCAAGGCAGTTGCTCACAATGCAAAAGCCACTTTCATCCGCATGAGCGGAAGTGAACTTGTCCACAAGTTCATTGGTGAAGGTGCCCAGATGGTTCGTGAGCTCTTTTCACTTGCACGGGACCGGGCACCATCAATTGTGTTTATCGATGAGATTGATGCTATAGGGACCATGAGAACCAATGACGGTACAAGTGGAAGTGCTGAGGTGCAGCGTACACTTATGCAACTACTGGCCGAGATGGATGGATTTGATAACCGGGGTGATGTCAGGATCATGGCAGCAACCAACAGGATAGATATTCTGGATGCAGCTCTCCTTCGGCCTGGACGTTTTGACAGGATAATCGGGATACCTGTCCCGGATATCATTGCCAGAGAAGATATAATACAAATCCACACAAGAAAAATGACCCTTTCTCCTGATGTTAACTTTGCTGAGATAATACTTCTTACCGAAGGGATGACTGGAGCCCAGATCCAGGCAGTCTGCAGGGAAGCTGGTATGTTTGCCGTTCGTAAGAGTGCATTTGAAGTAACAAACCAGGATCTACTTGATGCCATAAACAAAGTAACAGGCGATGGGCATGAAATTGAAGAGCGGATGTTCCGCTAAAACTGTTTTTTATGAATCTGCTGATATTCAGCAGACCGGGAATTCGAATATTTCAGGAGTTGAGAAGTTCAGAAACAGCCTGGAATGCTCTTCGTTTTTATGAACATAAAGAAATCCCGGTCGGCGTTGTTATCCAGGTGAGTTCATTGTCTGCGGCCATTTCCCTGGCTTCTGACCTGAAATATTTTATCAGGAGATATGGGGCAGATCACCTTTTTGAGATTATTTCTGGTGTTTACTGTACACCTTCGGTTGCAATATCCCGTTATGTCATAAGGCAGCCACCAATAGAACCCTGGCCATGGAAGATCTGGTACTGGGTAAAAGGTGATGGAAATATCGAAAAATATGAAATGTATCCAGCGTCATGCACCTTTGACGATAACCAGACCAGGGGAGGATATGTATTTGAGGTTCACTGTTCTGAAGATGAATATTCAGTATTCCGTTTCCTGTGAATTGTTAACCTTAAAAATCAGGTTGTAAAAAATAGGCAATGGATTTCAGGCAAACATTTCGCCTGCAGTAGTAACCCTGTGTTCCTTCTCAAAGTCGTATCTGAATTTATTTAATGCAGTCAGGAAATCCTCATGACAGACCTCTGAATGTTCCTTTCTGATTGCAAACATTCCTGCTTCCATGCAGATTGCATTCAGATCAGCCCCGTTTCTTCCTTCTGTCAGCCTGGCAATCTCTACCAGGTCCACATCATCTGCAAGGGTCATGCATCTTGTATGAACTTTCAGGATTGAATACCTGCCTTCGGTATCAGGGAGTGGAATTTCAATGATCCTGTCAAACCGCCCTGGTCTGAGGAGGGCTGCATCCAGTATATCGATCCGGTTGGTTGCACCGATAATTTTTACGTCTCCCCTGGGTTCAAAGCCGTCCATTGCTGCAAGTAGCTGCATAAGGGTACGTTGAACTTCCCTGTCTCCGGAAGTCATGGCTTCTGTGCGTGATGCACCTATGGCATCTATCTCATCTATGAATACAATTGATGGCGCTTTCTCTTTTGCAAGGTCAAAAAGTTCTCTTACAAGACGAGCCCCTTCCCCTATGTATTTCTGCACCAGCTCTGAGCCCACAGTATGCAGGAAGATTGCATGAGTCTCATGCGCTACTGCTTTTGCAAGAAGTGTTTTCCCTGTTCCGGGAGGCCCGTAAAGCAGGACGCCTTTTGGTGGGTTGATACCTATCTTCTCAAAAAGGTCAGGTCTTGTCATCGGGAGCTCAACAGCCTCACGAATCTCCATTATCTGTTTTTCAAGGCCTCCGATATCCTCATAGGTTTCAGCAGGGGTATCAACAAGTTCCATACCATATACCTGTGAATCGTAGGTGCTTGGAAGGACTTCAACAATGGCCAGAGACTGCTGGTTTAATGTACACCTTACACCTGCTTTCAGGGTACTTGGGTTTACTGACTGGGAAACCCTGACAAGAAACTTTGGTCCCGCACTGGATCGCACGACAACACGGTGGTTATCGACGATATCAATAACGGTGCCAACAATAAGCGGGGGTGTTTTCAGGTGTTCAATCTCACTTTTCAGTTTACGAACCTCGCGTTCATATCTGATTTTCTGGGTTTCAATATACCTTTTATCTGACTCCAGTTGCCTGATCTGTTCTTTTAATCCCTGATTTTGAGATTCCATTCCTGCAACCCGGTCTACTAAATACCGGTATAACTCCTCCGGAGTTTTCATGTCATCCGGGTGTCGGGCTGCTTCTGCCATCTGATCAATCAGGTATATAGGTGTAAGTGACTATATGATGTTTGCGAAAATGCAGTGTGAAATGTGCGGCGCAGAAGGTAAAGGCCCTCTGAAAAGGATCAGGATCGAAGGGACTGAGCTCCTGGTGTGCAATGCATGTGCCAAATATGGTACTGAGGTTCAGGGATCTTCCCGGACACCCGCGGCACAGGTTGTACGTTCATCCGGTAATGCCGGTACAAAGCCGCCGGTTCAACGTTCAAGGGATCTGTTTGACCGGATGGGTGGCGATCTGGTAGAAGATTATGCTGATCGGATTCGGGATGCCAGGATGAAGTTGGGAATGACCCAGAAGGATCTTGCCCTTTCCATGATGGAGCGTGAGCTTCTGGTGAAGAAACTTGAAAAAGGCGAACTGATACCAGAAGATGAGGTTCGGAAAAAATTAGAGAAAACTCTAAATATCAATCTGCTTGATGAAAATTCATCAGAACCAACTGACCTTCACCATGCAAGGATGACCACCACGATGGGGGATGTCATCCAGATTAAAAAGGCCAAGAAGTAATCTTCCCAATTTTTATGCGTGACCTGGTAAATCTGTATTGTTTTCATTACCATGCCATGTCATAGCATGTCACGAATGCGATACCTTTATATGTAGTTAAACTGACCCCTGATCATGACAAACTATGTGGAGGGTGTGATGTCTGTACCATTCTGCAGTCTTGCTTCTTCCAGCTTGTCTTCAGTTCAGAACGACAGTTCTATCGTTTTTCGCATTTCTTCGTTCTTTTTTAGCTTTTATCAGTTTTTTTGGTATTGAGTGATTACTCTTGCCAAATCCGGAGTGATCTGTTATGAGAGGTAAAGATATCAGACTTGAAAGAATCATGAACCGTAACACGAGAAAAACAATCATTGTTCCGATGGATCACGGAGTAACTCTGGGACCTATAGAAGGCCTTGTCAATCTTCCTGATGCAGTAAATTCGGTGGCAGAAGGAGTGGCAAATGCCGTACTTGGCCATGTGGGGCTTGCTCTGCATGGTCACAGGCAGCGTAGACATGATGTCTGACTGATTTTGCATCTTTCAGCATCAACGGCAATAGGTCCAGATCCAAACGAAAAAGTCCTTGTCAATTCGGTTACAAATGCTCTGAAAATGGGTGCTGATGCTGTTTCGATGCATGTGAACATAGGTGCAGATTCCGAAGCACATATGATGACTGACCTTGGACATGTGGCGATCGAATGCATGGAATGGGGAGTCCCGCTCCTTGCGATGATGTACCCTCGTGGCCGTAATATTAACGATGAGCATGCCGTTGAACATGTCAGGCTTGCAGCAAGGGTGGCTGCAGAACTTGGTGCCGATCTTGTTAAGACTAACTATACCGGTGATCCTGACAGCTTCCGTGAAGTGACAAGAGGCTGCCCTGTTCCTGTAGTAGTTGCAGGAGGGTCAAAGACAGATGATCTGACTACACTTGAACTTATCGAAGGTTCCATGGAAGGTGGTGCAGCCGGGCTTTCAATCGGAAGAAATGCATTCCAGCATGCAAATCCTGCATCATTTGTCCGTGCCTGTGCGAAAATTGTTCATGAAGGACTTAGTGCAAGTGAAGTGAATGAGATGCTCAAAGGAGGGATGTTATGATTGGCAAACAGATCCGAATTGAACGTATAATGGATAGAAACACTGGAAAGGCAGTCATAATTCCTATGGATCATGGCATGACCCTGGGTCAGATTGATGGTCTTTTAAACATGACCGAAACGGTTGCAGAAGTTTCTGACGGAGGGGCAAACGCAATAATCCTGCACAAAGGTCTTGTCCGTCCCGGCCACCGGAGAAAAGGAAGGGATATTGGTCTAATCATTCATCTCTCTGCCGGAACAAGCCTGAATCCTGATCCTAATGATAAAGTCCTTATCTGCAGCGTGGAAGAGGCGGTCTCTCTTGGTGCAGATGCAGTCTCCATTCATATCAACCTTGGTGCACCACAGGAGTCTAAGATGATAGAATCAGCAGGCCAGGTGGTCCGTGACTGTAACCATTGGGGAATTCCTCTCCTTGCTATGATTTACCCGCGTGGGGAGGGAATTGATCCAAATGATCCCGGGCATGTCGGGCACGCTGTCCGCGTTGCTGAGGAACTTGGTGCTGATCTTGTAAAGACCAACTACACTGGTGATCCTGAATCTTTTGCAAAAATAGTGAAAGCATCATCAATTCCTGTACTGATTGCAGGTGGAGAGAAAGGTGAAGATCTTGATACCTACAAAACGATTTATGATGCCGTTCACTTTGCAAAATGTGCAGGGGTCTGCATGGGGAGAAATGCTTTTCAACGGGAAAATGTCGCAAAGTTCGTTTCAAATGTATCGCAGGTTGTTCATCAGGAAGCCAGTCCTGAAACTCTTTGAGGAATCATGAAACAGGTATTTGTTGATCTCAGGCCCTGGAACAAGGAGCTTGCAATTGCTGCACTTGAATCAGGGGCTGACGGAGTAATTGCTGATTCTGCAGGGCCGGTCAGGGAGCTTGGCAGGATCCTGGTAATAGCCCCTGATGGAGATCTTGTCCCTGAACAGGATATCCATGAGATTACCATTGAAGATACAAAAGACCAGGAACGTGCGATGGAAGCGGCAAAATCCTGCCGTATTATTGTGCATACTCCTGACTGGACGATAATTCCCCTGGAAAACCTGGTGGCATGCGGGGACAATGTTATAGCAGTGATATCCAGTCTGAAGGAAGCTGAGCAGGCCCTTACTGTTCTTGAAAAAGGGGTTGCCGGAGTTCTTGTCAGAACAGAAAACCCTGATCTTGTAAGGTCAGTATCCCGCCTGGTCCAGTCAGGAACATCCGGGCAACAGCTGCACAATATGACTATAACCTCTGTAAAACCTGCAGGAATGGGAGAAAGGGTCTGTGTGGATACCTGTTCACTGATGACTGACGGGGAAGGGATGCTTGTTGGTAACACTTCCTCTGGTTTCTTCCTTGTTCATGCAGAAACACTTGAAAACCCCTATGTTGCCCCGCGGCCATTCAGGGTGAATGCAGGAGGTGTTCATGCATACCTACAGGTTCCGGGAGGAAAGACTGCGTATCTTGCTGATTTGAAGGCAGGTGATCAGGTGACAATTGTTCATGGAAATGGTTCCTGCAGGGAAGCCACAGTTGGCAGGGTAAAAATAGAACGTCGTCCTCTTTTTCTTGTTGAGGCAGAGAGTGAAGGGCAGAAGGTATCAGTCATTTTACAAAATGCTGAAACCATCAGGCTTGTGCGCCCTGATAATTCTGCAGTTTCCATTACCTCATTAAAACCAGGTGATGTTGTTCTTGGCAGGATTGAGAGTGGCGGACGTCATTTTGGTATGGCGATTGATGAGACCATCATTGAGAAATAAAATGAAGATAGGCATCATTGGCGGAACCGGTGGAATGGGGACCCTGTTCTCTGAAGTTTTCAAAAAAGCAGGCCATGAAGTGTTCATAGTAGGCCGGAAGACTAAAATGACCTGGGAGGATGCTGCCCGTATTTCTGATGTCATCATCATATCTGTCCCAATCAGGGATACTATCTCAGTCATTCATGAAATTGCCCCGCTTCTTAGAGAG
This sequence comes from Methanospirillum sp., assembly GCA_028695895.1. Taxonomy (GTDB): domain Archaea; phylum Halobacteriota; class Methanomicrobia; order Methanomicrobiales; family Methanospirillaceae; genus Methanospirillum. Next base: position 12,112 of record JAQVIE010000015.1, read on the forward strand.
CATCAGGTGCTGGCAGACTTTACATCCCTGAAGATTTCCCAGGTAAAAGCCATGCTTACATCAAAGGCAAGGGTTATCGGGCTTCATCCGAT
>JAQVIE010000273.1 GCA_028695895.1 Methanospirillum sp.
GGTTGTTGCATCCCCTACGCGCTGAACTGTTATCGCATTCGGGTAGGACAGAGCCATGGGTATCTCATCAATGCCCACAGCCCAGACCATGACAAACTGTCCTGGCAGGGAAGATAACTCCCGATCAAAATAAATTGTGGTAACATTAGGACTTTCCTGCACCATTCGGGTGATTATCACTGGAATCGGAAGACCGTCAGACATGGGCACACCCCACTACCTCTTTTGCAGAAATTCCATTAGGTGAATATAATTCATCGCTTATTTGATGGAAAATATCAGGATTATGGACGATTGCACTCCCAATTTCCACACTTTGTGCCCCGGCCATCATCATCTCAATGACATCCTCAGCGCATGAAACACCACCACATCCGATTATTGGAATTGAACAGGCTTCATATAATTCATATACAGAGCGAATAGCTATCGGAAAAATTGCTTTTCCTGAAAGACCACCATAAATATTACCAAGCACCGATCGTCTCATTCCAGTGGAGATACGCATGGCACGGACGGTATTGATGGCAACTATGGCATCTGCCCCGCCTTCCTCGGCAGCCCTGCCTATTACAGTGATGTCAGTAACATTAGGTGTCAGTTTTACCCAGACCGGTTTTTTCCATTCTTTAACTGCTTCAGTACATGCTTTTACCATGTCAGGATCCGTCCCTATTTGTGCACCAAACCCAGCCGCATGTGGACAACTCACATTAAGCTCGAAAGCCTGTGCTCTCTCTGCAAACCAACCGGCAACCTCGTGAAATTCTTCGGGATTTCCTCCAAATATGCTTACAATGACAGGTTCATCTTTCAATAAGGCCAATTCCTGTTCAAATTCCCTGGAAGGATTGGGAAGACCCATCGCATTCAATACACCATCTTCCAGAACCACAACACATGGTCCTGCATGTCCATACCTGGGTTCTGGCCCGATGGATTTTGTCACAACCGCTCCTGCACCCTGTCGTAACATCCGCGAAAGAGAAGAAGCGCAGGTCCCAAGTATACCTGCCGCAAGAATCAGGTGATTCCTGACAGGAACGCCTCCAATTTGCACAATTTCCTGGTTCAGTCTAATCATTATGAGAGAGATGGTGATGATGGTAATTATCTATTCTTCTTTCCTAAGGGTATGGGATGACCAGCCTTGCAGTATTTGGTACTGGACGCATTGGAGGCGGAGTCGCAGCCCGTGCCGCTTCAAGCGACCTTATAAACCATCTCGTTTTGTATGATTGCAATCCGGCATTCCTCGAAGCGCAAAGACTTGACATCGAACACATGCAATGTCCGGTGTCGGTTTCGACAGATCCAAAAGAGATTGCAGCTTGCGATATTATTCTTTATACCGCCGGCCTTCCCCGAAACCTGGATATTAAAACAAGAGCAGCATTACTGGACAGTAATGTTCCTGTTGCCCTGGAACTTGTTACACTTATCCCAGACTATAAAGGAATAATAATCGTGGTTACCAATCCGGTAGATATTCTGACATACTATCTCTGGAGTTCTATAAAAATTCCGAAAAACCGCATCATAGGATTTGGCGGGCAGCTGGACAGTGCACGATTTCAATATGAACTTTCGCTGCGATCCTTAAGGAATGATGGAATTGTTATTGGAGAGCATGGTGAACATCAGGTCCCGATATTCAGCATAACCGGATTAGACGTAGATCTTCAGAAAAGAGAAGAGATACTCACATCTCTTCGAAGTGCCAGCATGGAAATAATCAAAGGAAAAGGTGCAACAGAATATGCTCCTGTATATCACATATGGCAACTGATAGCCTCGATAATAACCGATGCTAAGGCAAACCTTGTATGTTCTGCTATTCTTGAAGGAGAATATAGTGTTACCGGTTGTGCATTGAATGTTCCGTTAATCCTTGGAAAAGAAGGAATACTAAAAATACAAGAATATAACCTTGATCCCTGGGAATCAGATCACTTCCAGAAAGCTGCTTCATTTGTATCTTCCCAGTACCGGAGGATTGCCGGTGACCTTTGAAGGACAGAAATCATTATTTGAATCAAATCAGCCTCTGACTGCTGAAAACATGAAAGACACTTATCAAAAAGACTCCTATCAGAACCTGCTTCTTACAATTAACCAGGTGGAATATTCAACCGGTGCAGACGGACCTGTCATTCACATATTTGGACGAACAGAAACAGGAGAATTTAAAGAGATTCAGGTTACGGAATTTTTTCCGTATTTTTACATACCCGCATCTCAGGCAGGGGATAATTATCCTGACCAGGTTATCAAAGTAGATAATGCCAGGTTCAAATCCATACATGGTGAAGAACTGCGCAGAGTATATACACGAAGACCCACCGATGTCAGAGACGTCAGAGCAGGTTATACCCATTTTGAAGCTGACATTCCTTTTGCCACCAGGTATCTTATTGATGCAGGAATCACAGGCGGTGTGTCTGTACCGGCAGGCTCATCCGTAGTTCCATATTCCGATGTAAAACCGGCAGATGTTCATGCATCATCCAGGTACTGCCTGATTGACATAGAATGTGAAGACAATAAAGGTGGCCTTCCAAACCCTGACCGGGACAGCATAATCTGTATTACCGCATGGGATTCATTTGACGGCAATTACACGACATTTCTTCTCCAAAACGCAGAAAAAGCGATTCAGACTGAGAATCTCTGCAAGAATGACCTCCCAAATGGTTGTTTTTGCAGTGATGTTCATACCATCCAGGTTTTTGATGATGAAAAAACCCTTCTCAGGGAATTTGCTTCGTACATAAGGCAGAACAACCCGGATATTCTTTCAGGGTGGAATTTCACTGACTTTGAT
>JAQVIE010000274.1 GCA_028695895.1 Methanospirillum sp.
CAATGATTCGATTCAGTGGCGATAATGCTTCCAAGATTCGTGTTTCCAAACGATACAGGCACCCGGAACTTGATAAAAAGCTGATCACCGAGCGAACAAGGGCTGAGGCACGATTAACTGCCGAGGCACGCAAAACCGGAGTCAGAACCCCTGTCATCAGTGAGATAAAATCTGACACCATCGTGATGGAGCATATCAGAGGGATAAAACTCAAAGATAACCTTACACTGGAATTACTGGAGGAAGCCGGGCGGATGGTTGGGAGACTTCATTCTGCACAGATAGTGCATGGAGACCTGACCACATGTAATTTCCTGGTAAAAGATGAAAAAATTTGGCTGATTGATTTTGGCCTTGCAAGTACTTCGGCAGAGATTGAACACCGGGGAGTGGATATTCATGTCCTTTTCCAGGTTCTTGAAAGTACTTCTAAAGATCCTGATCTCCTGAAAAATGCATTCATCCAGGGATATCAAAAAAATATGGCTAATGCTGATGAGATTCTGAACAGGGAACATGAGATAGAACTTAGGGGAAGATATCTTTGAAAATTACATTTGTTACCGGCAATGAGCACAAGGCACAGGAAGCAGCTGAAATTTTTGCGGGTCTTGTAGAAATTGAACATGTTTCCCTGGAGATCCCAGAGCTCAGGCATGAATCAGTATCTGAAGTCGCAGCCGGAAAAGCAGCATATGCATATTCAGTCCTTCAACGTCCTGTAATAGCAGATGATACAGGGCTTTTTATTCAGGCACTCAACGGATTTCCAGGCACATGTGCTGCTTATGTCCAGAAGACCATTGGCAATAATGGAATCCTGAACCTCATGGCAGGGTATGCAAACCGTTCTGCTTCATTTAAGACTGGAATTGCGTACCATGATGCAAATTGCCAAAAATCATTTACCGGATCAATCCAGGGGACTATTGTGCTTCCACGTGGATGCAATGGTTTTGGATATGATCCTGTCTTTGAAATGGATGGAAAAACCCTGGCAGAGATGACAGTAGAAGAAAAGAACAAAATTTCTCATCGGGCCATCGGACTGCATGCATTGCGGAAATGGCTTGCTGATGAGATGCATTAAGACACAACTCTTATGTAAGGACACAACCCTGTATATAAGACAGATAATTACGGAGATATCATATGGCACGTTTTCCTGAGGCAGAAGCAAGACTTTTAAATGTCAAGATTTGTATGCACTGTAATGCCCGTAACCCGGTCAGATCAACCAAATGTAGAAAGTGCGGGTATGTAAACCTGCGTCCAAAGAACAAGGATAGGAAAGCCTGATCATTCAGGCAGAATAAAACGTTACTTTTTTTCCTCTCGCGCTATATTCACCTTTAAAAGTTTCAATATTTCGTTTGTATCCGATCCTATCAGTAATACCTATACTTCTGAGTTCTTCCCTGACACGCATCACATCCGGTTCATCTTCCCAGTCTGCGGTATAGACATAGATGACTTTACGTTCATCCCTGGCATCAGGATCAGGTTTTGCAGTAGAGACTTTTGCTGAAATGCCAAGTTTTCCATCCCATGTCAAGTCGCGAATTTTTTGCCAGATCTCATCTACCTGATCAGGGGGAAGAAAAATCAGCCATTTTCCAGCTTTTTCAATATTTGCAGCAGGTTCTTCAACATGAGGTGAGTCCTGTTCAATCCACCTGGCCTGAAATGTTTTACTTGGAATGACCCCTTCCCCCTCACGAATCATCCGGTATATCTCTTCAAGAGAGTGAAACAATCTGATAAGAATTTCAACAATTTCCGGATATAAATCGGAAAAGTCGCCATATATCTCGTTAAAGTCATCTCTGAAATCTTCACCGTTCTCTACAATGTGCGAAAGGGATTTTTTACGTTTATGCAGCTGACTCCTGAAATAGAACTCAAAAAAGGCATATGCACTATCCGTGAGTCCATTCATTTCAGCTGCATTCATACTCATGAATAATGCCTGACTGTAAAAAATAGGTATTGGTTATTCAAAACAGCGTGCTGTTCGGATACAACATGGAGATACTATGCCATGCTTCCTCTGCAGCATTCCGGTCAGCATTTGCCTGGGCTTTCAAAGAATCCCTCATATCTTTGTTATGCGTCCCAAGTCCGCTATCTTTATCAAGTTCTTCAAATGCTTCACTGCTTGAGACCAGGTAAAAGAGTAGTCTGGTAGTATTCAATGCAATCGGATAAAAATCAGGACTAACTTTCATTGCAACTATCGTGTAATAAGCTGACTGAACATCAATCCTTTCAGAGCTATTAAGAGTTTTGTCGTTCAGGCCGCTTATTACCGGAGTTACCAGGTTTAAAAATATCTCATCATCATATGGTTCTGAAGCTTTCACCTTAGGTGTCATGGTCAGGGTTGTTGGTTCGGTTGCTGCATAACAAAGTCCACAGGATGCAATTAATGCAAAAAGCAAAAAAATAACTTTCCATTGTTTTCGGATCATAGATATCACATGAATATGTGTATCTCCATGTGAAAAAACGTATCCCGTCCCCACAGCTTCACCTGTTGCGTGATGTAAAAAGAGGGACTTTTGATAAAAAAACCGGGGTTGTTATGAGAACAATTGTGGCAGAAACGAAAAAAACTGAACTTATGCCTATCTGATCCATGAATAATCCACAAACCATAGGGGAGATTATCATCCCTAAACTCATGACCATGTTAATTGTCCCCATTGCTGCACCCTGCCCAACTTCCCGGCCGGTAATCGCCACCAGGGCATACATGGCAGGTAATGATATGCCTCCTCCGATTCCCATAAGCAAGGCAAAGATGAGGTACGATGAGAG
>JAQVIE010000275.1 GCA_028695895.1 Methanospirillum sp.
TCATTTTAGTACTCATTCAATCCTCTCAAAAATTTTTGTGCTAAGTAAATTTATTCTTAGCTAAGATCATAGTTTTTGATAAAAGTAAATAAAAGTTGGGTTTTATCGCTCATCACTCATCCGTCAGTTCACAATAATAAAATGTAAATTAAACTCATACCACTGTTTTCCGTTCTTTCTCCTGAATTATGAGCCGAAATAGTGTGTAATTTTTAGGCTTATTGTATTAATTCAGAGCGTGGATTTAGATCTGACGAATGCAGGGTCCATCCTGACGAAAATCTGAATGAATCTGAAACGATATTTCATATGATAACATTTCACAAAAAAACACGCGCTAAAATTACTCATCTGTTAAATCTCCAAATGACCTGTTTAATATAAGCCAGAAATTTTTTAAATTGCTGCATCTATACTCTATACAGACATTAAACCAAACTTTTTAAATTAAAACAATTGAACTGAATAAGGGAGATCATATGACCTGGAAATAACTGCCGATGGTATACTATCTCATCTTTCTCGGTAATTGAATGCATCATCTCAAGAAAATTATTCATGATAAAATTAATATCATCTCATATTACCCGGAAAACAGGGTCAATCCTTTCACTAATAATACTCTGCCTTTTTCTTTCTTCAGCCGGATGCATTCAGTTGCCTGACCTCGGAGAGAAAGCTTCCAAAGAACTTGCCTCACCTGTAGACACAGAACCTTCACCTGCACCGGAAATCATGCCCATTCCGGAAGAAATCCCTGGTCCGGCATTTCCTCAGGATATGCCCCCGCAGTTGAGGGAACGACTCATACGGGAAGGAAAACTCCCTTCATCTGGAAAAATGGTAGAAACCCCGAATATACCTCTGACCCCTGCCCCGGTGCCAACACCCACATCCTTTGTCACCCGGCTTGGCGATACTCTGGCTGATGATGCATTCATCCCTTCCAGATCCTCTATTTACTTCACCAATAATACCTCGTATACAGGGCCGGTGAAATTATACTCAGTCTACTCTGCATCTGGTATACCCTTAAACTCAACCGTCAAGGAACTTGAAGTCCATGTAGAAAAGGGGCCGTTTTCAGTGAGTTACACGGTTCATCCAAAAAGTACCCCTCTTGTTTCCTGGGCAGGAATCACGGTTCAGGACTCTTTTCAGAATGTCCTGCATGAAGATGGATATAACCGTGAGTTCAGCAGTGAAAAGAAAAAAGAGTTTTTTGTGTACAAGGAAGGAAACTTTAAAGTAAGATTATCCGGGGTGCATGCAACCCTTGATATAAGTATTAATACCCCTGACGGGCCAGTAAAAACCCTGACCTCAACAACGAAAAGTGAAAAGGAAATTCCTGATGATATACCTCCACGGGTAAGGGAACGGTTGATGAGGGAGGGGAAGTTGTAGGGAGCGAATAGTCTGGATGAAGATATTATAAAAAAGGGGGGGTCTGAATGTGTTTTCAGGCATCGTATGCTACAAGAACTGCTCCAAGTTTACCTTCAAGATCCTTTACTGCTTTGATGTCATCAGGAGAAAGATTCTTGTAATGAGGGGCTGCAAGAAGGTATACTCCCAGTTCTTTTTCCAGCTGCTGAACTTTTTCCAGTTTTTGTCCGGTCAGGTTTGCATACATCATGGTCACCAGGGTTGTTTACAACCGTTGAGGTGATATAAATTCGTTTAAATTTTCTTTCGTTAGTGAAACAATCCTGTATACTAAATTTTTCTGAAAATAATTCAAAAAAATAAAGATTATTCATGGATGAGATCAGCCGGGGTCTTCTCCTCGAAACTACAGGTTGTGATGTGAAATATTTTGTAACTACAGGAAATTTGTCAATGCCATTTCGTTCCCTTTTTCCTGGAATATTGGTTATATATGAGAATAAGATATTATCCGTCAATGCCTGGTTGAAGATACGTGGCCTCTTTTGCCTTATATTAAAAAATGAACAGATTTAAACCTCATCTGATCATACTGTACGGGTATTCTTCATATCTTAACAACTGGGAGATGGAAATAATAGCATGATATCTATTAAATTTGACGAAAAGGGATTGGTTCCGGTTATTGCACAGGATTATACAACAAAAGATGTGCTGATGATTGCATATGCCAATAAGGAGGCTGTGGATCTGACTCAGTCTACCGGATATGCCCATTATTACAGCAGGAGCAGAAACAAACTCTGGAAAAAGGGAGAAGAGTCCGGCCACGTGCAGAAAGTCCATGAAATTCTGGTTGATTGCGATGAAGATGCAGTTCTCTACCTCGTTGACCAACTAACGGCAGCATGTCACACCGGATACCGGTCATGCTTTTACCGGAGGCTTGACGGGACCGTCTCCGGAGAGCGGATGTTTGATCCTGATGAGATTTACAAGAAAAAAGAATAAATTTTCCAGATATTTTGATGAATATAAGAGGATCACAGCATCAACCTTATTTTACCACTGCGGGTCTTGCGAAGATGAATATGATACTGCATAACCAGCCGACCGCTGAAATCTGGAATGATAATACGCTTACGAATCCTTTTTTTAAAGAGAAAGACGGGAGTCTGAAGACCTTCGACTTTGGGGTTTCCAACCCTTTCTTCTCTGATATGGAGGTTGAACGGGATGAGTTCTCCCGGCAGATGGAGGAGCTTGACGAGGAGCATGGGGGAGAAGACGGACTGCTTTCTGAAGTTTTGAATGATAAGGGAAAGGTCCCGAAAGGGAATATCAAGACCCGGATTGCAGCGATAAAAAAAGATCCTGATGCTGCTGATGAACTGAAGGTCCTGACAGCATATCTTGG
>JAQVIE010000276.1 GCA_028695895.1 Methanospirillum sp.
TATCTGATCCTGTTTTTTCTGAAATTATTTCGGATAATTCCAGTGTACTTTCATCAGAAGAAGCAGGTAGAATGAGACTTTGCTTATTCACAGACTCCACTTCATTTACAGTGGTATGTGCGAGAAATCTGCACAAAACCGGGATGTCAAGTGCAGACAGATACTGGTTTAACTCATTGAAATTAGCAGAGGTATTATTTGCAAGCATTTTTTCTCCAACCAGAACCACAGAATTTCGTTTTACCCCTGTTCCTTTTTTTACCAGTTGTAATGAGGCCTGGTATCCTGCCATGGTACCTGCACTGAAATCTCCCTCCCCGATTCCGTTCACCGACACAGGAATCACGGGAATGCCCAGGCTTCGGCTCATATCAGATGAACAACCTTCAATATCATCACCTGTTATTCCGGGTGCACAACCGGATATGATGAATATTACACGATTTGCGGATTCAGCAGATTTAATAATCGATTTTTTTAACCTGTCAATACCACCAAATACCATCATTTTTTCATCCATTCCAGTATGAATCAATGAAAATGGCATCTGTTTACCATGATAACCTGATTTATCATGATCCCGGTTATGTGAGGAAACCAAAAGATTTGAGACAATATGGGCACAACTTGAGGGACAATGGGCAATTATTGAAGCATCCTGAATCTGAGAGAGAACTGTTATTGCTCCGGCAAATGCACAGCCAAAAAGAGGAGGTTTTTCCGGAACCCGAAAATAACCTGTTCCATCATCTGTTTTGGGCATGGCGGGCTTGAAATCCACCGACACCTGATGAGAGAAAGAAGAATTAACAGATATATCTCTTCCAAGTATCAGTGACTCAAGTTTAATTACATCCAGTGGCCGGGCACGATACCTGGAAACAGGTTTTTTGGTAGAGATTAAATCAGATATCAGTTCACGAAATAATGAAGCTTCCAGACTGTTTGGAAAAGCAGCAACAACAGTTTTTGAATGCTTTTCGGCAGTAAGAAAGATTTCACTTCTTGGAATTTTTACCAGTACAGGAAGGCCGACTGCATCGGAAAATTTTTTTAACTGTTCGTCCTCTTCTGATCCTCCACGGGAATTATAGATGATTCCACCAATTCGATTAATATTCAAGTCAAAATTCTGGATACCACGAAGGATATTATTCGCAGCATATAAGGACATATATTCTCCGGATGTTACAATCAGAATGAGATCTGCATATTCACGTCTGAGAGGGACCGCAAATCCTCCGCATACCACATCGCCCAGGACATCATAGATGGTATACATATACCTGGAAGAATCGATCCCCATCCTGCCGAGAATTTCAAATGTACTCAGGATTCCCCTGCCTGCACAACCAACACCTGGTTCCGGCCCACCAGCTTCTATGCAGGCAATTCCATTATATCCTGTCCTGACAAGTGTTGAACAATCAGTCCGGACATCTGATGCACGAAGAAAATCAGTTACGGTGTGAGGATGAAGTTCTCCAAGAAGTGCTCTTGTTGAGTCATGTTTTGGATCACAACCAATATGAAGAACGGAATATCCTTCATCTGCAAGAGTTGCAGAAATATTTGCTGATATCGTTGATTTTCCAATACCTCCTTTTCCATAAACTGCGATCCTGGTAATTGGACCTTCCGGATCTTTATTATTCATTGCTCATTTATCTCCAATTTTGATATAAAAAAACGTTAAAACAGGTTATTCACATTAACCGGCTATCTTCAGGTTTTGTATCCAGTCAATTCCATCAGTAAGGTTGGAGAATTGTTTCACATTGCCAGGAGTCTGAATAATCCATGTCATAATATTTTCCTTGGAGATGATATGTACGTGAATTTTTACTGTTTCGTCTCCCTGCAGAACAAATCCAATTCTTTCCATAGCCCTTTCTGTCCAGAATCTGAATTTTCCATTTTCTCCGGTAATCCGGACTGAACCTTTCGGGTGGACAGGTATATGAAAACGTCCTCGTTCTGCATCATATGAAATCTCACCGATGGCAAATACCTGTGATATTATCCCTTTCAAAACCAAATCTTCAGGAGCACCATCATGAAAAGAACCATCGCGATTTACGACCCAGAGACGATCAGAGGTTCTTAATGCAAGATCCAGATCATGTGTTGATAAAAGAATTCCCCTGTCTTCATTTATTGCAAGATTTTGTAGAATGTGCATAATTTCTAACCGGTAGGGCATATCAAGAAAGGCTGTTGGTTCATCCAGAATCATCAGTTTTGAATTTTGGGCCAGAGCACGGGCAATCATTACCTTTTGTCGTTCACCATCTGACAGCTCATGTAAATACCGATGTGCAAAATGCCTGATACCAATGGCATCAAGAGCTGCTGTTACCATATCATGATCTTCCTGTCCTAATGATCCCATCCAGTCAGTATGAGGATACCTTCCCAGGCTGCACACATCATAAACAGTCAGTTGTCCTGCCTGAACCGGATTTGTTAGTACTAAAGATACCAGTTTTGCCCGTTCCAGGGAAGACATGGATCTGATATTCTTACCGGAAAGAAAAATCTCACCCTCAAGTGGTGGGAGCAGACCGGTTATTGTTTTTAAAAGGGTGGACTTTCCACTGCCATTCGGACCAACAAGAGATATTAATTCACCGGATTTCAAATCCAGGTTGAGATGGGAGATGATTTTTTTATCTCCATTCTTTCTTTTTTTGTATCCGACAGTAAGTTTGTCTATTCTGATAAGTCCCATTAGACACTGACCTCCATTCCGTTCCTGCTTTTTGAAAATATAATCCATATTACTACAGGT
>JAQVIE010000277.1 GCA_028695895.1 Methanospirillum sp.
CGATGAAGTCCCTGAAATTATGCTGTTAAAAGCATTTTGCATAGATTCTGCGGTGGTTTCACTCTCTTTCATCAGTGCAGAGATAAGTTCTTCGATTTTTCCAGTGGCAATTTTGGACTCTCCTGCAAGGTTCTTTACCTCTCCGGCCACAACCGCAAATCCCCTTCCATGCTCACCTGCTCTTGCAGCTTCAATTGCTGCATTAAGTGCCAGTAAATTTGTCTGGTTCGCAATATCTCCTATCATCTGAACAATTTTTCCAACTTCGTTCATACGATCATTCAGGGTAACAATCTGATCAGTCGCTTCACGGGAGATTGTTTCAACAATTTTCATTTTATCGGTTGCTTCCTCTCCTTGGTGAACGGCGTGATTACCACTGGCAGCTATCTGGGCGATTAATTTTTGAACATCCTGGGCACTTGCAGAGATCTCTTCAATGGATGCAGAAAGATCAGTAATATCGTTTGAAACACGATCCAATTCCTGTAATTGGTCTGAAATCTCCTGGGATGCCTGCTGGCTTACCTGGGCTACCTGCTCTGAACCCTCAGAAAGATCATTTGTTGCCGCGCTGATATCTTCAATCGAGAGAGTAAGAGATTTGCTTTGTGTAAATATGGCACTAAGAACTTCCTTTATCGCAGAAATTGATAAATTCAGATCAGTTTTCACACCAATAAGCGGATCCTCGTCATAAATCGGAGCGGATATTGTGAGATCCTTTTTCGCAAGAGCGGATAATGTACCTGCTATCTCATCAATACTTTTATGCAGTTTCTCTTCAAGTTCACGAATGGTGGAAATATCAAAATAAACCCCAAGAACCTCTTTTATCTCACCATTTTCATCTGGCAAAGGAAGATAATGGGCTGTCAGGTATAATTTCTTCTTCGGTGTTTCAACTAATAACTCCCCGGATGATGCAATTCCATCTGTAAAAGAAAGCCTGAAATCTTCACCCTTTCGATCCAGGATTTTAAAGTCAGTTAGTTTCATTGAGAGAAGCTCTTCCTGTGAATACCCGCTTAAATCAACCCATGTTTTATTTGCACGGACAATCCTGAAATCCGTGTCCATAATAAAGATAAGTCCCGGATTATTATCAATAATCAGCTCATTCTTTTTTTCAAGGGTTTTCATTGTAGAAACATCAAAATATGCGGCAAGTATCTCATCTATCTGGCCATCCTCTGTTACAATAGGCACATAATGATAGTTAAGATGTAACCGGCCTTTAGGAACAATAACCCCAAGTTCACCGGCTACTTCATCGCCTTTTGTAAAGGTATCCATGACATTCCCACCTGACCGCTCATATATCTTAAAATCGGTAAGTTTCATGGAGAGCAGCTGTTGCATGGTGTACCCGGAGATTGTCTCCCAGGCAGGATTGGCTTCAATAATCTCCAGATTTTTATTTAATATGAAAAAGAGAGTAGGATTCTTCTCAATCATTGACTGGTTCTTTCTTTGCAACCTGCGATCTTCTGTAACGTCAAAGTATACAGCCAGAAGACTTTCAATGGTATTCTTGTTATCAGGTGAAAAAACCGGTGAGTAATGGTACACAAAAGTCATTTTTCCATTCGGAGTGTTAAGAACCATCTCTCCGGATATTACCTTTTTGTCCCTGATTGCAGCTTCAATAGTATCACCTGAACAGGAAAGAACCGATAAATCCTTCAGGTTCATTGAAAGAAGTTTGTCGCGAGAATACCCGCTTTTTTGTATCCAGGCATTATTTACATCAGTAATATTAAAAGAAGTATCCAGGATAAACATGAGTGCAGGATTGTCCTGGAAATATGAATCTTTACAACTGAAAAATGTATTATTTTTATCCTGTCCTCCCATATAATGGGCATCAGCCAGGATTCCAACCAGAACCTGTTCCTTATCCAGGGACGAGAAAGAGGAGAAAGAAAGTAAAATCTCCCCTTGATCCTTATCAGGCTTTATCACGGAAAATCTCCCTGAAATCTCCCTTTCACTCACCGGGTTGCTTATGATTTCATTATACATTGAATGAAAACGTTCCCTCTCCTGAGGCAGGATATGGAATGCATCGCAAAAATCCATATTCATGTACCGGTCAGCTGTTTCATCTCCAAGAAGACGAACTGCAGGCAGAGATATCTCCTTAATATTTCCTGTTTTTACCAGGACTATAGGAGAAGGCATATTCCTAATCATAGAATATTTTTGTGAAAAGTTGTTTATTTCATCCATTTATACCCCTCATTTTATAAACTCTGTGAAACATAATCACCCAGAGATAAGATAAAACCATCTGAATTGAAGCCCCATATTAAAAAACTGACATTTTTTTAAAAAGCACCATCAAGATTAGTCCCCGGCTTTTTTTACATCAGCATTTCAGGACCAGACAGTAAACATTCGTATGCTCGTTTCAGTTATTGGTCTCTAATATATATAGATTACGGCTTTGGATCAATTTTAGGTATATACGACTAATAACAATAGTATTTACAATTAAAGTGCAAAATATTAGAGATTAAAGTTACAGGTCATCTATTGAAATTAATTTAAGTTTTCGAAAACAGCATCATGACAATTATTTGTTTATTTCTAAATTAAACGTAAAATGCATTTTAATTTGATTTATTTTTAAAATTCGACTGAAAATGGTTTAATGAAATATCTGAATTTCTAGATTAAAAATATTATTTCGTTTAACTTAATATTTTAATTATCAACGTCACTTATTATATACTTTGCCTTTCAAAAAATTGTTCATAGTTGTTAGATCGG
>JAQVIE010000278.1 GCA_028695895.1 Methanospirillum sp.
GTTTAGATTATCTGATTTTGGTTAATTCAATCTCCGAAACCACGACAACCATGAAATTTTTTACACTTGGGGGTGATATCCAGGTTTTCCCAGACAGTAAATGCAGCTGCTTCACACCCATTGAACCTTTAATCACATCCAGCGTGAATCCCCTATGGTGGATACAATATTTCTTTCTCCAGAATTTCAGGAATATCCGATTCGCTGGATATTCATCTGGTCAAAGTGTTTATCTCCTGATAATACCGAAAGTTCGTGAACCTGTGAAGTCGCACCAATACATGCATCAGCCAACGATATACCTGGTTTTTTAATCATCCCTGCCACAAGGGAAATGTTTTCATCCATTGGGAGAGTTTTCATTCTGGAATTTATTATCTGCCCTATTCTTTGTTCTGCGATAGTATGTCCTTCATGCAGAGTGTACAAATACATAATTTCCGTGAGTACAACTGTTGGAATAAAACCTGAACATTCGTTATCATCAACTGCTTTCACATAGTCTCTCACAATTTCCCATCCTGGTTGTCTTTCGAACATGGTGATGAATGCATGTGTGTCGAAAAGCAGATCAGGCATTAAAAATCCCCTTCCTCCTCTCTCATCTTCTGAAGTTTCTGTAGTAATCCCTTTTCTTCATCGATCCCAGAGAGATCAGAGAGACGTACCAGAGGTCTGATAAGTATTCCATCTGCATCATCCGTGAGTATAATTGTTGAACCTCCTTCGAGATTCCATTTCTTTCGGAATGCTGCAGGTATGACTATCTGTCCCTTTTCTGATATTTTCACAAGTGTCATACTTTTTCTAATTTATCTCCCTTATTGATGATAATCGTTACTTCCAGGTGCTACAATAAAGTCAGAATGGGAGAAGTGTAAATGGATGCTGAAATAGAGTTAGAAAGAAAAGCCTGTATCCTGGAATAAACGAAGAGTGAATAAAAACGTTTTAAAAAATTATGCGGTTGTTCTGGCCTTGATCTTTTTAAGCCTGAATAACTCTTCACGCTCCATTTCATCAAGCCGCATCTTGATAAAATTACTTGCTTCTGTGAGTTCGGGAATCACCTTAAACTCCAGGGCATTGACACGCCGCTTTGTTGATTCAATCTCATCAAGCAGACGTTTCATCGTAGTTTCAATCTCTGCACTCTGAATAATTGCCTCAACCAGTTCTTCAAAAACTTTTGCTGTATCATCAATGACCGGGGTGGTGCCTATAACACCATACCCACGTTCAGCAATGCTCTTCCTTACTTTGGATGATTCAATCTCCGGCACCACAACTCCCATGATGTTTTTACTTCTCAGGGTGATGTCCGGATTTTCCCTGACTGAAAATGCAGCAGCCTTCACACCAATTGCACCTTCAATGGTGTTTGCTATAGCCATCATCTCCTGTGCACGGGCATATTTTTCAAGCAGAGCACCTCTGGAGTCCTTTGCCTCCTCAAGCACTTTAAAGAACTCCATGATGAGTCCATCGCGCTTCATTTTGAGGATTTTATAGCCATTTTCGGAGAGCTTGATCTTCTTTTTGAGATTGATAAGCTCAGACCTTGTTGGCTTGACATCTTTCAGTGCCATCGGGGCTCACTCTGCCTTCTTGCGGTATTTTGGGTGATACTTCTGGATAAGTTCACGGTCAATACGCACAAGCTGTTCTTCAGGAATATCTGAGAGCAGATCCCATCCCAGGTCAAGTGATTCTTCAATAGTCCGGTCTTCGTCTTTTCCCTGACGGACAAATTGGTTCTCGAACATCTCTGCAAACTCAAGGAACCCACGGTCACGCTCTGAAAGGGCATCCTTACCGACTATAGCAACAAGCCCGCGAAGGTCCACACCTTCTGCATATCCTGCATAAAGCTGGTCAGAGACCTTCTTATGGTCTTCACGGGTGAACCCTCTGCCGATACCAAGGTTCATCAGACGGGAAAGCGATGGCAGCACGTTGATCGGTGGATAAATACCTTTTCGGTGCAGATCACGGTTGACCACTATCTGCCCTTCTGTAATATAACCAGACAGGTCAGGAATCGGGTGGGTGATATCATCACCAGGCATGGTCAGGATAGACAGCTGGGTAACTGAACCTTTTTTACCCTTGATAATTCCTGCACGCTCGTACAGGGATGCAAGGTCAGTGTACATGTATCCTGGATATCCACGACGACCAGGCACTTCTTCACGTGCAGCACCAATCTGACGAAGAGCTTCGCAGTAATTGGTCATATCAGTCAGGATAACCAGCACATGGTAGTTCAGCTCGAATGCCAGGTACTCTGCGGTTGTCAGGGCAAGCCGTGGTGTAATAATACGCTCGACAGCCGGATCATCTGCAAGGTTAAGGAACACCACTGCATGCTCAAGTGCTCCTGTTCTTTCGAACTCAGCCATGAACTGGTTTTCTTCTTCCTTGGTGATACCCATTGCAGCAAATACCACCGCGAACTGTTCATCAGATCCCGGAACTTTTGCCTGACGGGCAATCTGCAGAGCAATCTCATTATGTGGCAATCCTGAACCAGAGAAGATTGGCAGTTTCTGACCACGAACAAGGGTATTTGTCAGGTCGATAGTAGAGATACCGGTCTGGATAAACTGGCGTGGAGATCCACGTGCCCAGGGATTGATTGCAGCACCTGTGATCTCAAGACGTTTCTCAGGAACGATATCAGGACCGCCGTCTTTGGGCTTTCCTGCACCGGAGAGGATACGACCAAGCATGTCTTTTCCGACAGGCATTTTAATGGTCTCTCCGGTAAAC
>JAQVIE010000279.1 GCA_028695895.1 Methanospirillum sp.
TATACCGTCCTCTTATCGGATATGATAAAGAAGAGATAATCACCATTGCAAGAAAGATAGGAACTTACTCTTCTGATCCAGGTGATACTTCCTGTACTGTTCTTCCTCCCCGCCCTGTTACCAAATCAGAAGCCGGCCATATAAAAGAGTTCATGGATCGCGCATTTATGGAAGACATTATCCGTGAGATACTAAAATCTCCGGTGAAAAAAATAATTAAAAATGGAACTATTAAGAATATGTGAGAGATCTATCCTGATAAGGGCAGTCCTTCTCTTTCTGCAATCTCAATAAACGATTTTGAAACATGCTCAGCCTGTTCCTTGTTAATTCCATAACTGTTAAATTTCCAGACTCTGGTAGATCCTGCCAGAATCCCGGTAATACCCCGTTCACGAAGGGCACTCGTCAGAAAGAAACCTCTTTTTTTGTGTGTTTTTGCAACTTTATCAAATGAATCGATTGTATTCATCCTTGTAAGGGTATGCATCCGAGGGTACCCGCTCTGCACTTTTGTTCCTTCAATTGAAAGCAGGGCATCAACAATTTGATTTGCATACCTGACCTGGGTATCAAATTCCTTTACCCTTCTCTTAACATGAGGAAAAGATGCCATCATACCAACTGATGTAACTCCCATAAGGGTACATCCCATCATCTCAACCTCTTTTATTCCAAATGTTCTTCCTGTAAGATCCCCTTTTACACCCGTGGTTCTGAAAACTTTATCTGCCCACTCATCAGTAGTGGCAAGGACACCGGAGGGTGCAGGGGCAGCCATGCTTTTATGTCCTGAACCAGTAAGAAAGTCTGCCCCAAGCTCCTTTCCCTTTACATCCATTATTCCAACGGTATAAGCACCATTACAAAGAACAGGGATGTCATACTGATGCGCTACCCTGGTAAGATCTGCTACAGGGTGAAGGTTTCCATACTGGTAATCAACATGTTCAACAAACATAAGTGCCGGTGTTTTTCCAGTTGTCCTTATCACTTCTTCAATTCTGTCAGCAGCAGCATCAGGGGTTATGACATGCGATTCATCTGCAGGGATTTCAAATGGCATTCCACGTGACTGTTCCACAGATAAAAACTCCGTGTAATGGGAATATGCCGTCAGAAGAACAGGGTCACCAGGCTTTACAATGGCGCCGGCTACAGCCTGAAAACCTCTTCTGGCTCCTGGAACAAGCCTGGCAACATCCATGTTAAGAAACTCTGCAAGATCCCTGTGAAACTCTGCAAGCGGAGGTTTTGATATATGATCAAGTCTGAAGGGTTTGACGCAGTTATCACAGACCGAATAACCGTCACCATATGCAATAACTGCCTTCATGGCATCGGTAGTCAGTCTTCCACCAGCCTGGATGGGATCAAGATTGATATACAGTTCATCAACCTGCCTTGTATCAATTCCTTCACTGCAATTCATGAAAGCAATTCCTCCTTAAGGATAGCAACCTGTTTTTCAAGTTTTCCAAGAATTTTTTCAGCTTCTTTTTTTTGCCCTGGAGATAAACTGTGATCCGGGACAGTATCCCTTAAAATACCTCTTAAATCCGTAAACAGGAAAAGACCCTGGAATACAGCATCTACTGACCGTTTTGACATCTGTTTACCTGTGTTACATGGTTTGTGCTTAAATGCAATAAGGAGAACGATTTAAAAAATGATTACCATAAAATTGTGAAAAATAAAAATATATAAGCATCCGGTTATTCAAAAAAAGATTTTCAGTAATTACAGTCAACCTTTCCTGCAAGAACTTCTCCTCTGCAACAAGTCTGTGTCTTTGGATTATAGCAGGTGTCTCCACATCTCTGAAAACCTGTCCCCTCAAACACCTGTTTCTGGCAGCATGACTCAGTTTTCGGATTATAACAACTGTCTCCGCATGGCTGATAACCAGGTCCCTCATATACCTGTTCCTGGCAGCAGCTTTGTGTTTTCGGATGGTAGCAGCCGTCCCCGCATGGCTGATAACCAAACCCGTCATATATCACTCCCTTGCAGCATGACTGCAATGATGCATCAAAAGTTTTTCCACCACAAAACTGAGCTCCTTTACCATCGTATACTCTCCCCTGAGAACAGAACTGATTTTCAGAATCATAACAGGTATTACCACATTCTTTCCAGCCGGCCCCATCATATGTCTTATTATTGCAGCATGACTGGGTCATACTGTCATAACATTCCTCCCCGCATGCTTTCCAGTACCGGCCATCCAGTATCTCTCCATTACAGCATGACTGGGTATCCGGATTATACTGGACTCCATGGCAGGTAGAAAGACAACGACTTCCGTTTACCGGGTATCCTTCACAACACACCTGTTTTTGCCTGTTAAAACACACTCCCTTACATTCTCCCCACATCAGGCCGTCATATACCTGCCCCTTACAGCATGACTGGGTACTTGGATCATAACAACTCTCTCCGCAAGGCACAATTTTTGCTTTATCATCAAGCACCTGGCCCTGGCAGCAGGTTTGTGTTGCCGGGTTGTACATATCGTCTCCACATGGGATGAGTGCAGCAAATACCCCGGTAACCAGAACTGAAAAAATGACTGCACAAAAAAAAGTCAAACCAATAATTCTGACACTGACTTTCTGCATAATATCTGGTACTGCTTCACAGTTCAAGTATCCTTCGTTCTCTTTCCTGACTTACCCTTATCATCTTACTAACGAATATCTTTTCAGACTATGGATAAAAGGTTTCATCTTCTGACCGGAACAGATGTGCTTGCCTATACGT
>JAQVIE010000280.1 GCA_028695895.1 Methanospirillum sp.
TCAGAAATCGCAGCAGGAACGTCAGAAACCAGAAGAACAGAAAGAACAATCCGAGCAGGAACAAAAACCACAGGAAAATACCATTCCTGATGGATCCCAGACAACGGTATTTGCCGAAGGTTCTCCTTTTAAAGTGGATCAGAAACCCCTCATGCAGCCCCGGCGGATTGATTCATTCAAGCGGGATGGGAGCGGAAGACGGAGTATGACCGAATCACGGGACGGGAAGTATGTCCGGAGCAGAATTCCTGATAAACTGACTTCGGATATTGCTCTTGATGCCACTATCCGTGCTGCCGCCCCTCATCAGATAAGCCTGGAAGGAAACCTTGCAATCCAGATAAAACCATCGGATATTCGGGAAAAAGTAAGAGAACGAAAGATGGGAAATACCATTCTTTTCGTCGTTGATGCCAGCGGGAGTATGGGAGCACAACAACGGATGACTGCGGTGAAAGGAGCGATTCTTTCCCTTCTAATCGATGCATATCAAAAACGCGACCGGGTAGGTCTTGTGGTTTTCCGGGGATCAGGTGCAGAAATTTTGCTTCCTCCAACGTCCAGTGTTGAATTAGCCCGAAAATACATGCAGACCCTGCCGGTGGGTGGTAAAACTCCGCTTGCTCATGGTCTTACCAAGGGATTTGAAGTACTGCAACGAGAGAAGATGATTAATGCTCATACAATTCTCCGATTAATCCTTATCTCTGATGGGAAAGCAAATGTCAGTATAGGGTCAGGAGCTCCGCTTGAAGATGCAACCGAAGTCGCCATTCATATCAAAGAGTCTGGGATATCTTCAGTTGTGATCGATACCGAACAGAGTTATATCGCATTCGGCCTTGCCCGGAAGATATCCGATTTGATGGGGGCTAAATATCTTAAACTTGAGGAGCTGCAGGCCGAACAGATTGCTGATGTTGTAAAGGGGGTTCAGGGTGAATAACCGATAATAACCCTTTTTATTAGTTACTTGTAAGTTATTATCGATGCAGGATATCCTGTTTTATCCGGCCCTTTACTAATAACATAGATAATATCAGCCCGTTTTATCGTTGATAGACGGCGGGAAATGATGAAAGTGGTAATATTTTTTGAGATTGTGTTGATAGAATCCTGGACAATTGCCTCATATTCATTGTCAAGGTTACTGGTTGCTTCATCAAGCACAAGAATTTCAGGTTTCCTGATGAGGGCACGGGCAATTTTTTCAGTATTTACATTTTCATTACAGTAATTTATTTATTGAAGTTGTAATTAAAATATTTGATATGATCAAGTAATATAAATTTTTATATTCTTCTAACTACTTCAATATATAATTAGGATGATTAAAATTGAGTTCCATTAATGTATACAACTTATCTAAAAAGTTTGGTAAATTGATTGCAGTAGACAATCTGACATTAGATATTGAAGATGAAATATTTGGTTTGCTTGGTCCAAATGGTTCTGGTAAGACAACAACAATAAGAATGCTTACAACACTTCTGGATCCTACTAACGGAAGTGCAAAGATATGTGGATTTGATACGAAAAAGGAAGCAGGCAAAGTAAGGGAAAAAATTAGTTATGTCCCCCAAGAGATGGCAGTTGATGTAAAATTTACAGGAAGAGAAAATGTCCGTTTTTATGCAAAAATGTATGGAGTTCAGAACCGTGAGAAAAAAATTGATGATGTCCTGGAAATAATGGAATTATCGGACAGGGCAGACGACCCTGTAAAAAATTATTCAGGAGGAATGAGAAGAAGACTTGAACTTGCCCAAGCTTTAGTTCATGAACCAGAAGTTCTATTCCTTGATGAACCCACCGTGGGTCTTGATGTTGCTGCCAGAAAAAAAATCTGGGAACATGTAAAATCTCTTCAAAAAAATGGAATGACCGTTTTTGTTACAACCCATTACCTTGAAGAAGCTGACACTGCCTGTGATCGTATTGCAATTCTTGATCGGGGAAAGGTTGTTGCAGTTGGATCTCCTACTGAATTAAAGAATAAAATCATAAAAGATACGATAATTGCCGAGGTAAACGGGGAGTTTATTCCTGGGACATTTCCAGGTGTGATCTTTGTAGGGCAGAATGAAAATATTCTGACATTCATTGCAGACAATGGAAGTGAAGTTGTTCCATTTCTTGTACATGAAATTGAAAGGCAAAGACTTGAGATAAAAACAATTACAGTCCATAAACCAAAACTTGATGATGTGTTTTTAGGCTCTGTTTCAGTTTTTGAAGAATCAGGGGGATTTAATGACATTAAGTTTAGAACAATGCTTCGGAGGAGAAGATGAAAGCAGTCTTCTATTTTTTTGAGCGGGATTTAACCCGCTGGCTACGGGCGAAAATATCTGTTGTCTCAACTCTTATGCTCCCTGCTGCCTGGTTAATATTTGTTGGTTTAGCACTCCCCATCAGGTTCACGGATAACTATGTCGATTTCCTGACTCCGGGTATTATTATTATGACCGTATTCAATGCATCTATGGCCGGAGGATCGTTATTATTATATGATAATATTTTAGGTTTTTTGAATAAATTTTTGGCTCTCCCAACTCCCCATGAAAGCATTCTTTTTGGAAAAATTCTTTTTATTACCACAAGAGGTTTAATTCAAGCTTCAATAATTCTTGTAATATCCGTTCTTATTGGAGCTACAATTCTGGATCCTGCCAGATATTTTGCAATTTTTTTAATTCTCATTTTAATTGGTTTCTTGTTCTCCGGTATTGCGACAACT
>JAQVIE010000281.1 GCA_028695895.1 Methanospirillum sp.
AAACTCACCCCCTCTCCATGTTTTCATTCAGGTCAGATAACAAATACTGGATAAACCAGGAATATCAGTACCAGTGGGGGGCTTTATTTATAAATCAAACCGATGGGACAGCATTATCTTTTTTACCGCCGGTTAATATCAAAATGAATGACGACGGAATAATTCATGTTGATCTGACTGACACAATAATCGAAACTCATGGAAAGGAAAATCCAAATGTTTTGATAAGTGGAAATCAGGTTAATCCTGTTATTATCACACTCTCAAATTTATCTGAAGAGATTAATGGATATAAATTGCTGGATGGTGTAGCCAATGCAAAATACCTGATTATCACCATTTCAGGGTTTTCCAGTGGTAATGAAAAGGATAAATGGGAAAAGGTGTTTTCAAGAATAGCGGATAATGCAAAAAAGGGTGACAAAATTAATGCCACTCACATCGCTAAAAAAGCATTTGAAAAAGATGACACTGTGAACCTGATAATTACTAATTCCCCTGAAGTTGTTAATGTGGATAATGATTTCAATGAAAAAATTGATAAACTTGATGATGTAAAAGATACTCTTGATACAAATATTAATGATAATAATCTAAAAATATCCTATAAAAGAGCAAATGTATCAGTCTCCCTGTATAATATCGGTCAGTAGTTCTGGATCATATATAATTATTCCTAAGTTTTCCACGACTTAACCATCCTGCTACCTTATTTTGTCAGTAAGTTAAGGATAGATGTAACAGATCAATATGAACCAGATCATCTCCTCTACCCAGGACAAAAGGTGAGAGTAATGAAAAATAATCCGGGAATGAGCGAAACACTTGGTGCAGTGCTGATGATTGTAATTTTTGTTGCAGGGTTTGGAATCCTGGGAGTTGCCTATCTTTCTCAGCCGAGTCCGGAAAAGATTCCCAGTGTCATGTTTAATTTATGGGTGGGCAATGATTCAGTAATATATCTGACTCACGCAGGTGGCGACAACCTACGTACCTATGATAAGCATGGAAGAAATGCAAAAACCAATGCTGAGTATTATATACTTATTGATAAAACATACCCCCCATGGCCAATAAAGGATGCTTCTGAATCCTTAAATGCTAATGAGGAGCAGTTCTCTTATTATGGAAAAGAGAGTGAACCAAATGTTGAATATTTAAAACCAGGAGAAGGATTCAGGGTTCTACCACAATATATGCCTAAAGAGATAGACATTGTGCATAAAGGTCAGGGAGGGGCTGAGAGAATTATCTGGTCTGGCCTAATTCCCAGAGAAATTGAGTTTAGTGGATGTGGTAAAGTTTGTCTCAATGTTCCGATACAATTTCATGATAAATCAACAGGTAATGTTGTTTATTCAGAATGGGACTTTGATACGAACATAAACCCAGGGATAGACAGCGATGAACTTCATCCGGTTTGGACCTATACTACTCCTGGATTATACACAGTCACTCACAATATTAAAACTGACGAAGGACTCAGTTTCACATTGACTAAGAAGGATTGTATTAACGTTAAACCAGTCCATGCAGATTTCCATGAAAAATGGGATCCTGATACCTGTGATCCTGGAGACAGCTCATGTGACGATTGCAGAACTTTATACCCAGGAAGACCATGTGCTGCAGAACATCTGACTGTGAATTTCATAGATGATTCAGTATGTAATCCAACAGAATGGACCTGGGAGTTTGGAGATGGTGAAATTAGTTCTGAACAAAATCCGACCCATGTTTACGGATATGATTATTCCAGCCACGATGGAACTGAACCGATATTTTATACACCTGAATTAACCGTTAAAAACGATAACGGGACTGATTTTCGGGAGAAAAAAGACAGAATAGTCTTATTAGGGTACACCTTAATTGCAGACTTTATGTACGACCTGCTGGCCCAGGATGAAGATGAAAATTCTGTAGTTGAATTCACGGATAAATCAATTGCATATCCTCATTCAATTATTTCATGGGAATGGATATTCAAAGATGATAAAGATAATTCAGACTCATATATTGGCCAAAATCCACCCATACGTGAATTTCCGACAGGAAACCATACCGTAACACTCAAGGTAACAAATGACTGGGGAAAGACTGCAACAGTAACTAAACCCCTGAAGTTCCCATGCCCAAAAAACACTGCAGCATTTTCAGCAGAACCAAAAGGCGGACTTTCACCCCTGTTTGTCAACTTTACAGACCATTCATATGAAAGGGAAAATATCACTACCTGGCGATGGTCATTTGGTGATGGGACATATTATTACACATCCAATAAAACCAATCCAAATCCACCGCCTCATATGTACTCAAGGGCAGGAACCTTTTCCGCAAGTCTTACAGTTGAGAACCAGTGTGGACAGTCTTTTGCAAATGCTTCTATCCTGGTGGTATCAAAAGAAGCATCGATATCAGGGAAAATCTGGTTTGACAAGGATGAAGACGGAGTTCAGGGTGCAGGTGAGAATGGTCTTGCAGGATGGATGATAGATCTTGAGGAAAGAAAAAGCGGGATCTGGGAGACAATAAATTCAACAATATCAGATGTAAACGGAAATTATCACTTTGATATTGGGGGAGTAAGCAATTCAGTATTCAGAATAAGAGAACACCTGCCTGATCCCTCAATATGGAGGGTGACAAAATCGTATGGTACATATAAGGACGTGGTTTCAGATAATATCCTTATTTACGATAAACGACACAGATCGGAAGAGCACAC
>JAQVIE010000282.1 GCA_028695895.1 Methanospirillum sp.
TCAGGGATTGTTCCAAGAGGGATCTCCCCCATCTCGGAGATATCCATCTTTACTGTTGCATCTATTATTGCAACATCAGGACCCGATTCCGGGGTTTTTTCTTCCCCGTTACTGGCAAGAACTGTACCAACGAAAGATCCAGCGATTAAAAGCATAAATAGCAGCGTTACACCTATAACTCTGAACCGGTATTTATGCCGGATTTTCACTCCCTTTTTTTGTATGTGCAATATCACAATTCCCCACATCCCCATTCTATAATAAGCAGTTGGATTAGTATTGTTTTTTCTTAATAAAAAACGTAGTGATATTGACTAAATAATTTTTAATAAGGAATGCGAGGAAGGTGATTTGAACACCTGGACCCCTGCGGGAGTGGACCCTAAATCCACCGCCTTTGACCTGGCTCGGCAATCCTCGCAAAAAATGATGGGTTTAATTTGCTTCGGGGGATTTGCGCCCCTCAATTTCTGAGCGAACCTGAGCTTGAAGTTTTTCAAACTTCTCCTGAAGCATCTTTTCCTGCTTCTCTATTGATCTTATCCTGATCTCGAGTGTTTCTATCTTCTCAGAGACTTTTAAGATGACTTCAGCCTTTGGTTTTTGCATGACAACAGTTCCCACACTGATGTACACCGCAGCTGAGTCTTCTGTTTCGTTCAGCTCTTCAACAGCTTTTCTTGCTTCCTGTGCAGCCAGCTCGTACTGGCTTTTTTGAGAGAGGATGGTTTGCATCTGTTGTTGCATCTGCTGAAGCATATTTATCTGGTTTTGCACTTTTGGTGATATATTTTGCATCCTTAACTCCTCCTATTCATTTGTCCTTCCCGCTTTTTTAGTTGTCTCCACCATCTCTTCTGATACCTGGACCAATCTTAACCAGGTATTCAGCACGGCCCTGAGCGCAGTTAGTTCCTCTGCCTGAACATGGATCTCAAATGATGAATTGGATACTGCCTTAACCAGGCCACAAGATTTGCCCTCTTCACTGGCATCTGACTCTGGTTTGAGGGTTGCTACAATAATTTCTGCATCAGGGGTGTCAAAGGTGAAGAACGCCTCATGTATCATCTGTCATCTCTGGAATTTCTCAAACGCAAGAGTCATGCATCTTCTCTGAGGTCCGTCAAATGCAATTACAAGGCCTTCTTCCACGTCATCGATATAGGTTACAGGGCATTTTTCATCATCAAGGATCAAACCTATCTCATGATCTGATGTCCTGATTCCTTTTGTCAGAAGACCTTCACGTATGCCAGTCTCATGTTTTTTTACCAGCCGTTCCAGGAATCGTTCACCGTCCTTGAAAAGTGTCATCAGGATGTCTGACTTTTGCTGCTCGAACACTATGAAAAGATCATGTTCACCTGATATTTCACGAAGTCCGTGCTTTCCCCGCGGCAGGTACCTGGCACCGGTTGCAAATGCAAAATCTTTTGCGATTGCCCTGATTACAGGAGTTGAACGACGGGAAGTTGTGACCAGGGTCATCTGGCCTTTAGTTGTTTAATCGCCGCTCCCCGCTCTTTAAAAAGGATCCGGTGACCACAGAAAGGACAACGGACATTAACATCGATCTCGACCTTTTGTTTACACCGGGCACATTTGTAAGTCCCAGGCATAGGAGATTTATCCCTCCTTAACGGTCCGTTCGATAGTACGCAGGGCAACTTTCAGACTTGGAGTAACCGGGATATATGCGCCGCCGGCAAACTTGAATGAACACTTTTTGCATTCCCATATACCCGTTCCTTTCCGTTTTACTGAAACGGTATCACAGCGGGGACAGGTATGTGTGGCCTTAGTGATCAGTTCCACATCACGTACACGTTTCCTGATAAACCGGCCATATCTTGCACCAAATCGACCTGTTGAGCCGGATATCCTCCCCTTTGCCTTTACCATTTTTCTGGCCATATTCAAAACCTACCTAGATGTCCTTTTTTGTTAGATCCAAATACATTTATAGTTACTTAATGATCTTTGTTTCTGCATTTCCCTGGCTTATCCTGTTAACCAGGTCATAAAAATCATTCTGAATTCCCGCCGGGATAGCCACTACACAGATCCATGAACCATCTTTCTGCCATTCTTCTTTTTCGATGACTGCAACAGATGATATTTCACCATATGCTTTTGGAGCATAGTCCGGCGGGATCCTGACTGCAACTCTTATCTCGTCAAACTTTATGGGAATGAGAGGTCTGAGCGCTTTCATTGTTATTTTTACAAGTTCCTCAACGCTTTTGAATGGATCAATGTGAACTTTTGCCTCTCCCATTGCCAGTTCGATACGTTGTGGCGGGTGTGGATGCCCTGTCTGTGGATTGACTGCATTACGCGCAATGAAGGTTATCACCTGTCTGTGTTTTTCTGCAATCATTATCTTGCGCTGCTCTGAGGTTAGCTGAATCTCCCCTTTTTTAATTATGTGCAGGGCGATTTGTTCAAAATCTGTTGTTTTAAACACTTTTTTGAGAGATTCATCTGATGCCCTCTCAGCCTGGGAAGCATTTTCAAAGACATGGAGTGCTGCTACTGCATCCTCAACATGGATTTCCTCGCCCTGCCTGATTTTTCCGGCCATGTCAGGGTCAACAAGGATTTCAAACCGCTCTCCATGGCTTTCCAGTTTTGCAACAAATGCATCATCAAGTGATATCAACTGCCTGCCTCCTCCTGGAACAGATTATTGTGGCTGCTCAAT
>JAQVIE010000283.1 GCA_028695895.1 Methanospirillum sp.
TTGAAAGGAATTTTTGGTCCTTTAACCGGCTCTGAGATATTATTTTCGCGAAATAATAGTTCAAATGAGAGTACTTTATTGCATTGTATTATAGATGAAACAGGAGTGTGTTACACACCGGATCTTTTGACAGATACTGGATATTATACCTACCAGGCAATTTATTTCCCGGATAATAATAGCGACCTGAAATCTCTGAAATCTCTGAAAAGTCAGAAACTGGAGATCTATTGTCGTCAGTTTGAAGAACCGTATAATGAAATAATTAACTGGAATTCTAACTTTTCAAATTCAGAAGAATTGAAATCATCCATTGAAGCAGATAGTAATATTTCAGTTCAACTCATGCCAGATAGTTCAAATTTTTTTCCTGGAGAGAGTGTTTTCTTTACAGGCCATGTTATATCCCAGGGACTTCCTGTTTCATATGCTCCGGTATACATTGTGCCAGAAATAAATGGGATTTCTAACCCTGAAGGAATAATTACACTCCAGACAAATGCTAATGGTTCAATAAACGCATCATATCATCTGACTGGTCCTGATCCCATCTCTTTTTCCATGTATTACCAGGAAAGACATGAAAATAAAAAACATCAGTCTGTACCTGATATGCTTTTCCCACTTTGGTTGGGAATAAACCCTCCTGTACGGGTTGTTCATTCTTTTGAAAATCTTGAAGCATATATTGATAGCGAAACTGTGGAATCTTTGCAGAATATCACTATCTATGGCTGGTATTGCGAAAAAGACGGAACATCAGGGTCTTTATCTGTCCTGGACCTGGTGTGGTACAATTTTGGAGAGAAGATCTGGGATAAATATCAGAATAGCAGTAAAATCCTGACCAATGCAGATGGATTATTTGAATGTATGGTTCCTGCTCCAAAAACTCCTGGTATGTATTTGTTAGCAGTTAAAAGATCAGGAAATTCAACCATACCTGATCTGTTTTCAAACATTCTTCCATTATCAGTTATTTCAATAAATGAAGAGCAGGAAGAAGAAGTGATTCCTCCAAAGTTATCTGCCGGACAACTTTTTATATCAGCTGATCCGATATCAGTAAAATTTCCTGAAGAAATTGAAATTTCCATTGTCCCTTTAAGCTTTGATGATTTTAAGTCTGATAATTGGTTTTTATTCCTTTACTATTCAGATAATGGCATAGACTGGTATCAGTTCCAGGAGATGGAGTTGACCTATCCCTCAGAGAAAATAAATACATTATTCATACCAGAAAAACCCGGATACTTATATTTCAGGGCATCTTTGAGTGATAAAACAGGGGTGTTTGTTAATTCACAAACAATTGTGGTTCCAGTTTTAAAATAAAAAAATTAAACCAGGCCAAATACATGGAGAATCATAAACAGGATTGCGCCAGGAATACCAGCAATAGCACAGACGATCACTGCAATCCACCCGACTTCTATATCCGGAAATCCAAGTATTGGGAATATGTTTAAAATTTTCACGATTCCCAATAAAAGGAGTCCGAGAATAGAGTTAATAACGATTTTAATAATATTTTTTAAAAAGTGCCAGAGTATGGCAAATACTATAAGGCACAGAATAATGAGAATGAGGGCACTAATCATAAATAGTATCTCCTGATATTTTCATAATAAATACAATAATCCATCTGTTCCTGATGGCTACCAGATATTATCAGGCAGAGCATATAATATGTGTTTACACAAAATTAAATCTTTTTAAAAGGACTATTATGCTGACACATAAAGAAACAATCCGCTCTGTTCTTCGGGAAAGAAGATGGTCCATTCCTGAAGATATCAGGAAAAAAATGAGCAGGCAGATATGTTCTACACTTTCACAAGTTGTTCACCCCTGTGAGACTGTTCTTGTATACTGTGCAAAAAAACCGGAAGTAGAAACTTCATGGTTTATTGAATATCTGTTTCATCAAAGACGAAAAGTGATTGTTCCGATTATTGAAAAGGCAAATACTGGTCTTCGCTTATCATATATCAACTCCAGGGATGATCTAAAACCTAGTACTTTTTATGTTCCTGAACCGGTCGGATGTGAATTTCCAGCTGATCCCATCCATGTTTCCTGTGCCATCATTCCAATGCTTGGATTTGATAAAAAAGGGGGAAGAATCGGTTATGGAGCTGGTTATTATGATCGTTTTTTGTCCAGGTACCCCCATATTAAAAAGATTGGAATAGCTTTTTCGGTTCAGGAGGTTCCTGAAATACCATCCCATGAACATGATATCAGAATGGATATTATTGTGACTGAAATCTCCACATTTAGGTGTCAATAAAAAAATGACTGTAAAATCAGGAATTCGTCTTGAAGTTCGCAGGGCTGCTGAAGAAGATGCAGCAAAGGGACTTGCCAGGGTTCATCCGGCAGTGATGCGTGCTCTTGGTATAGTTAATGGAGAATTCATAGAGATCCTGGGAGGAAAACGGGCAGTAGCGACAGCATGGAGTTCTCAAAGCACTACCCATGAAAGAAATGATATTGCAATTGACGGAGAAATCAGAAGTAATGCCGGCTGTGGAATTGATGACCGGGTTATTGTCAGAAGAATGGCAGTTCATGATGTGCAAAAAGTAATTCTTCAACCGGTAACCAGCATCTCACTTAACAACCCCGAAGTTCTCCTTGCAAAAAAACTTAGGGGAAGGCCGGTTATTGAAGGTCAGACGGTAAGGATTGATCTCATAGGAAACACTGAGATCGGAAGAGCGT
>JAQVIE010000284.1 GCA_028695895.1 Methanospirillum sp.
ACTCCGGAAATAATTACACTAGCACAGAAGATTGTCGGAGATGAGACAGATCCTTATAAAAAGGCCAGGCTTATCTATGACTATATCATTGAGACGCTTCCGTACAGCAATGTTCCACATAGTTTTATTACCGCCATGTCCATCCCTGAATCTGATTTTGTCCATAATACCGGTTTTGGGGATTGTGGGACACAGAGTGCGTACTTTGCTGCATTATGCCGGGCATCAGGAATTCCTGCCCGGACTCCGGGAGGTTACC
Organism: Methanospirillum sp.; assembly: GCA_028695895.1. Classification (GTDB taxonomy): domain Archaea; phylum Halobacteriota; class Methanomicrobia; order Methanomicrobiales; family Methanospirillaceae; genus Methanospirillum. Next base: position 260 of record JAQVIE010000284.1, read on the forward strand.
AAATTGCACCTGGACACCAGGGGACACATTTCTGGGCTGAATTTTATCTTCCGGAAAACGGTTGGATCCCTGTTGATGTGACTATCGCAGAAGCTGGAGACTGGGCCTATAATGCAACTCCAGGGCAGGTAAAAGAGTTCAAGGATTTTTATTTCGGTAACATGGATCCCTACCGCTTCACCATACAGACAGATATGGACGAACCATTCAGTGGAGAACCTGATCCTGATATCATCTTCACCGTGGTGCACCAGAACCCGGTGGTTGTCTGTCACTCATCTGATGCGGATGTTGAGATGATGGGAATGGAATACTGGTCATATACCTTTGAAGATGTAAAAGAAGAATGAAATTGGGATTGAGATAGTATCCCTACTTTTTTATGTTTTTAGCCATTTCAAGACCTGCATCAAACGCCTGATCAAGTTCATCGGCATCAGGGACAAACACAATCTCCATGGTCTTTGTTACCGTAAATCCTGCGGTTTTCAGTTCATCAGCAATCATGGCCGGAGCACCACCTTTTCCGCCCATTGAACCGAATGTCATTGCATAACGCTCGCCGGTGCGGTTAAAATGCAGCCCTTTCAGGTAATAGATAAGGTCCCCAATGCTTGGATAAGGCATGTCATTGATGGTCGGAATGCCTATCATAAGCCCTTTTGATTCCAGAATGTGTTTTACTATCTCTGACCGTTCATCATCATGCAGATCCGGACGACAGCAGAAAAAAGATCCTTTCCCTGTCTTCAAACCCCATTGGACGGCTTACCAATCTTGATCGTTATGCACCGGTCAGGGAAGAAAACACTCACGAACCTGCCACACTTCCATTTGAACCCGGTGATATCTCATCATTTTTCAAATGGGGGGTCCGGGTATTCAGAACCCAGGCGATGGCTCTTGGAATTAATGTTGATCCGGTGCTTGAACAAACAGGATGGGAGATTGGCAGGGTTCTTGCACCTCTGGTATATGACCCTGACCTTGCTTGTATGGTTGACAGAATGCATGAGTTCTGGTCGGTGCATGGTCTTGGTTCAATCACGCTGAGCGGAACAAATCCTATATCTCTCACCGTTTATGGGTGTTTTGAGTGCGAAGATCTGCCGGTCACCGGCCATGGGACATGTTCTCTTGACATAGGTGTTTTATCTTCGATATTCTCAAATTTTCTGAATGAACCTGTGATAATAACCGAGGTTGAATGTTATTCCGCCGGTGATGACCATTGTAAGTTTATCATTATGCCAAAAATTTAATTTTATTTATCTTTAAAATGTCAAATTTATTCTTTAAAACTATTTTTCATCATGAAGAATACACCGCAGGCCAGAACCGACAGGACCGCAGGGGCAATGGGGGCCATACTCTGGATATTCTCATATAACCATCCGACCAGAACGCCACCAATGAAGAACCCTGCTCCGTAGACGGTGTTGAAAATCCCATATGCAGTCCCCCGTTTTGAGATGTGAATCCGGTCTGCAATAAAGGCCCGCAAAATTGTCTCCTGCATCCCCATAGATATCCCAAAGAGGATCGCAGCACCATAGATGAATTCCCTATTCATCCCAAACCCAAGGAAAGGGATGATAATCCCAACAACTGGGATGACAAGAAGCAGAATGAAACCACGCTGATCATATAATTTTCCACAAACCGGTGCGACTGCTGCATCAACAAGCATGGCAAGGGCATAGAGGAGCGGGATTTCAAATGCCTGAAAGAGACCATTTTTTAGAGCGTGGAATGAGATCAGAGGAAAAGAGAGGAAACCTGCAGTGCAGAAGAGTGTGAAGAGGGAGAATATCATGAACTTTCGACTGATACCGGATCCTTCTGAGAGAGTCATTGGCTGGTGCATCTCAAATCCCACAGGATCGGGAAGCATCCGCCAGGCTCCTATCACGAGTACTATCAGGACGACAAACGGGATCAGGAGCAGAAGAAATCCCTCCTTATATGCACCAGATCCTGCAAGAGAGAATGCCAGGATCACCGGACCGAGGACTGCCCCGAACTGGTCGAAGAGTTCATGAATGCCAAACCCCATCCCCCGTCCCACCGGTGCGGTGGCATTTGCCAGGATAGTATCTTTCGCAGGAGACCTGATCCCTTTTCCTATCCGTTCAAGAATGAAAAACAGGGCTGCCATCTCCCAGGAACCGGCAAACGCAAGAAGGGGGATGGCAATCAACATCGCATACCCGCCAATGGTCAGTGCCCAGTACTGACCGGATGAATCAACAGCCCGGCCGGAGATGAGACGGATGGCATACCCCAGGAATTCACCGGCCCCGGTGATCGTTCCAATGAGAACGGCAGATGCACCGAATGAGAGAAGGTACGGGCCGCTGATGCTCCGGGCTCCTTCATAGATGATGTCACCGCAGAGGGCAACAATGCCGAGGAGAATGATAATTTTGTATGCAGTCCGAATCGATGCCGTGCCCGGAGTCAT
>JAQVIE010000285.1 GCA_028695895.1 Methanospirillum sp.
TAATGGGTTCTTTCGCCAAGTGCCCTTAGCTCTACTACTGAGCCTTCACAGAATAAGAGAGAGAGGGCGTACCGGATGGACTCTTCCGGTTTCATGGCCGATCTCCTTTTTTGTTGTCATCTCCCTGTTCATCCCTGACTTTCCATACATAAGAAGAGGGTTTTGCTCCTCCTGTTTTACTCCAGTATGGATACATTCTGCTCATCGCAAGAGAGATTATTCTCCGTCTTCCGGTTCTGCTTCGTTCAGAAAGACCAGGGTAACTGAGCGGATGTTCTTCTATCTCCTCTTCTATCCTCTGTCTGGAGATTAAAGAGTCTTCAGGTCTTATTGCTGCCTGAACAGCTCTAAGAACTTCAGTTCTGTACCTGGTAATCATACCCCGGTCTCCCTGATGCTTATTGCTCCGCCTGGAAGAATCTGGTACCTTTGTCTTCCGCCAGGGTGGTAAAGCCAGAGCTCAGCACTACCTGGTGTCATCCTTTCCTGTGCAAGGGTGGATATTCTGGCTATCTCTTCCTGAAAGGTTCTGATACTGGCTGTCCTTGCGGCTCTGACAAGAAGGCCAAGGATACTGTCCCTGTTCCATGCAATGATGTCAAAATTCCTGTCTTTGCCAATGCACCGGTCACATATGTATCCAAGTGATCTAAGATCGCTTATGGCCGTCCAGGTGGCACATCTTCTGCTCCTTGTTTCAGAGGACATTCCTGCCTCCGGTCTTTTCTGGGAGAAATGATAATATCTGTTCAGGTCTAAAACTTAATTCTGCCCCTGCCCTGATCTTCATGCGACCAAGCTGATTGATTGAGCGGGGGTACTCTTTTTTCCTTTTTCGCTTAATTAACATGATTTACTCCATGATAAGATTAAATCCTGAATTTTCGTAACTTTTCCAGTGAATAGTTTCTTTTTTACGGTCTGCAACATAGCAGAATTTAGTCTGGAGAGCAGGCTCTCTGTTTTTGTAATTTTTTTCAAATCCCGGTTTAATTCACGGGTATCCTCAGAGGATTTGCAAGTAATGATACATCCTGTTTTGCATCTGTGTCCTGGATATGTCAGGTGCAGCAGGAGAGGTATCCAGAAGAATTACCACGGGGGGAGGAGGTTCACCCGCACAAAGTGGCAACAGATTATTTTTTGTGAGGATGAACACTCCTCCATTCAAGGTTATACTAAGGGGTATATGAACTTCAGGTAAACAGGGTGAAAGTGAAAACAGGGTTTTCGGTAAATGGAGATTTGACAGAAAATCGGTGAATTAAGGTACATTCCTGACGGGTTCTACCTGTGAATATTATTGACAGTATATAAGGGAACAGGTTTTGAAAAGTGATGATAAACATGGAGATGTTTATATGCCAGGTGGGTGGTTTATGCCGGAGAGCGGAGGGTGTGGGCTGAGATCTGGTGAAAAAATATCTGCATCACCCAGGATCTTACTGGTTACCCGGAAATCTCGGAAGAATAAATATCCTTTGTTCTTTATCGGATAAATACAGACTACAAACAGATGATAACCGGGTAGTTTTAAAAAAGCTTTCAGATGATTTTCCAGAACTGATAATATCTGAGGATACAATAGTATAAACAGATATGACACCATCTTCAAAACCAAAAACGTCTACCTCATCAGATGATACTATCACAGATGGACCTTTGTCATTTGAAAAAGTCTGGCTCATGTTCAAGGAAACAGATAAAAAGTTCCAGGAGACTGACAAAAAACTTAACAAACTGGAACAACTGTTCACCTCTCAATGGGGTAAACTCGTTGAATCCCTGGTAGAGGGAGATATTCTGACACTTCTGAACCAGAGAGGAATAAAAGTTACTGACACTATTAAACGGAGAAAAGGCCGTCGTGAAGGAGTAGATTACGAGTTTGACATCATCGTGATTAATGGATCTGAAATTGTAATTGTAGAAGTAAAAACAACTCTCAGGCCTGGAGACATAAGGCATTTTCTGAAAAAACTCAAGCAGGCAAAGAACTGGATGCCAGAATATGCAGATAAGATAGTATATGGAGCGGTGGCATATATATCAGAAGATGCAGGGACAGCAGCAATGGCTGAAAAGAACGGACTCTTTGTAATAAAAGCGACTGGAGATAGCGCAAATATTGTGAACACAGATGACTTTGTTCCAAAGAACTGGTAAAACCTGATTTTTTTACTGACCGTTTCTTATGTATATCAGGGAATCCGGTAGACTACAAATGCATCATTTTCCCAGAGATGCGAATACTGGTACGTAGAAATATCAAGCTAATAGGTTGTATCTTTCAACCATCTGAATCTGCTTTATTTATATTCCATTCAGTTGAGAGTATCTGTCTTCAGGCAGCAATGCCAAAAATAAATTACCACAAACCACAATCAGGAACCCAAAGCAGCCCAAGACGGAATATACACAATTTTCATATGACAATCATGACAAAAATTTGCTTTTCGAAAACAATCACTACACTTATCCTTGTTACAACCTTCATACTGCTCATTCAACCGGGAAGTGCTGACGTGAATATGAATTCACAATCCCACGCTTCAGACCTGGCTCCAGACTATGATACCGTCTTCCCGGATGATGAAATCCGGGAGATATACTTCACCATAAGCCCCGAATACTGGACCAAAATGCAGGAAGACATGACAACCAAGTGGGGGGAGTTCGGAACCAGGAATATGCCCGGACCAGGAAGAATGGGCCC
>JAQVIE010000286.1 GCA_028695895.1 Methanospirillum sp.
GCGAGATCAGATCCCTCCCCCAACTGCTGATCAGGCGGTATTAGCTGCTTTAAAACATCGTCTTGACAGGCAGGAGGTTCTTCTTGTCTGCATGAACTGCCGGAAATGGAAAAGTAAAACAGTGGTGGACGCGTTCAGGATCAACCGGTTTGTGGTCATTGTGGCGCACGACTCATAGCAGCCTTAAAACCTTACGAAACTGATCTTTTTTCTGCGGTAAATAAAAAAACCAAGACCCCTGAAGAGAGAGCCATTGAACAAAAACTGATCCCAAATGCCAATATGGTCCTTTCAAGCGGGAAAAAAGCGATTTTGATCCTCTCTGCCAGAGGGGTAGGGCCTGAAACAGCATCCAGAATATTGGCAACATATACAAGCGGAGATGCCTTGATGAGAGAGATTCTAAAAGCTGAACGAAATTTTGTTAAAACACACCGATTTTGGAAATAAAATTACATTATACTGCCAAGTTTCTGTTCAAGAAAGTCCAGTCCTTTCTTGATGTCATCCATATTTTTTCCTCCGGTCAGGATTATCTTTCCTGATGAGAAAAGCAGGGCTACAATTTTTGGATCACTTATGCGATAAACCAGTCCAGGAAATTGTTCAGGTTCATATTCGATATTTTCCAGATTTAAAGTCATTACAATTTTATTTAGATTTATTTTGTTACCAATATCATATGAACAGACAATATTTGTGACGGCAACCTTTGGCTCATCAAAGCAAGTGATTCCTGCATTTTTCATCTTCTCAATAATTAAAAGCAGACCTTTGTCAAGAGATTCAGCATCCCTGATGCCGGTGAGCACAACTTTTCCTGATGAAAAAATAAGTGATGCTATCTTTGGGTTTTCTATCCGGTAGACTGCCCCTGGGAATCGTTTTGTATTCAGTTCACAACCATCAATATTTTTTGAAATAATCTCTAAATCTATTGAGTCTGCAATAGCCCCTGACGCAACAATATTTTCTATCTTCAGGCTATCATATCGCTTTTCTTCCATTCCAGATATCATGGGGTTTTCCATACTATAATACTAATGGTGAATTCCTTCAATTTGGCCATGAATCTCAAATACTTGATAATATTGCATAAAAAATTGAAAAGAAAGGAAATTAATCATCATATCATTCTTCATTGGTATATTACTGTTCCAGACAGAAGGTTTTGAAATAATTGAATAAAACTAAGGTTCTTCCAAATCCCGGACACTTAATGTAATTTTTCGTATAATGCTTATTTTTATGGATTAATACGGAATGACAGGCATCATACTATAAAGCAGTAAGCGCAACCTTGGATAAATGAAATATAAAATCCCTCATCAGATGACATCATATGATGAGTTTATAGAGTCGTTCAGTATAGATGTTCCTGACTACTATAACTTTGGATTTGATGTAATTGATAAATGGTCGGAGACTGACCGGAATAAACTGGCAATGATCTGGGTTAGCCAGGACGGGCAGGAGAAAAAATACACCTTCCGTGATCTCCGAAATCTCTCAGTTGAAGCTGCAAATATTCTAATTAAGTACGGAGTAAAGAAAGGAGACCGGGTGATGCTTATGCTTCACCGGGTGCCTGAATGGTGGATTTTTGTAATAGCTCTTATTAAACTTGGTGCGGTTTTTTGCCCGGCGCCTACTATGCTGACACCAAAGGATCTTCAATACCGGGTGAATGCAGGAAAATTTGAGTTCATCATTACAGATACCGAGAATGCTGATAAAGTTGAAAAGATATGCAGATTTTGTCCGACATTAAAGCACCGTATGCTTGTTGACGGAGAGATGCAGAACTGGATAAGTTATCAGTATGAACTCTTTTATCCTGCACCAGTATCCAGGTCTGCAATCAGCATGCCAGTTACACAAAAGACCCATGCATCTGACCCGATGCTTATTTACTTCACATCCGGGACAACTGGTGAGCCTAAGATGGTGATTCACAGTCATTCTCACCCACTCGGCCATATTGTCACTGCACGCCTCTGGCAGGATTTAAACAGTAATGACCTGCATTTTACCTCATCAGATACCGGCTGGGCAAAATGTGGCTGGGGAAAAATATTTGGTCAGTGGATTGTCGGAGCCTGTATCTTTGTTTATGATGCCAGGGGGAAATTTAAGGCGACTGAACTACTTCCATTTATTGAAAAATACGAAATTTCAACATTTTGCTGCCCGCCGACTATCTACCGGATGCTTATCATTGCTGATCTTGCAAAATATGATCTCAGATCCCTTCGTCACTGCATCTCTGCAGGAGAACCATTAAATCCTGAAGTTATCAGGATATGGCAGGAAGAAACTAATCTTCCTATTTATGAGGGATATGGTCAGAGTGAGACATGTTGTTGTATTGCAACATTCCCATGTATGGAGCATAAACCCGGATCTATGGGAAAACCATCCCCTGGCTGGAGAATAGAACTTCATGATGAAGAAGGAAAACCAGTACTGCAGGGAACAGAGGGAAGGATTGCAATTAATCTTAACCATCGTCCGATTGGTCTTTTTGATGAATACCTGGATAATCCCGAAGCAAATGCCGAGGTGTTTAAAAATGGATTTTACTACACCGGTGATAAAGCTTACATGGACGAAGACGGATATTTCTGGTTCGTTGGCAGAGATGATGATGTCATTAAGAGTTCAGGATACCGCATTGGTCCCTTTGAGGTTGAAAGCGCTCTTCAGG
>JAQVIE010000287.1 GCA_028695895.1 Methanospirillum sp.
TGAAGAGGTTGACACCACAGGGGTTCAGACCCGGCCCTGTCAGCCAGATATAGGTCATGTTGCTGTCAGAGTTGGTGCCATCTATCCATATCTCATCACCAAGGTAGAACTCCGTCTTTGCAATGCCGGCCGGATCCTTCGTTGCACCGGTGATTGTTCCCTGCGGAACTGTGATCGTTACTACTGATTTCTGGTTGTAGAGAATATCCTGGGCCTGTATCGTGTACGTTCCAGGTCCCACTGTGGTATCAATCCAGAATGGAACAGTAACCTTCCCATCAGGTCCGGTCCGGACCTGTGCATAATAACGGGTGCCTTTCTCAAAAATATTCTGACCCTGTGACGGGAACGCATCTCCTGAGGGGACAGCCTGACGGATATTCATTCCCTGGGTACAACAGTCAACAACAAGCCGTGTTCCTATCGGGTATGGCCCGTCGATCGGATCAAGTTCAATTCCTTTGCCAATGAGAACGGCACGGTCTCCAGTGATGAATGGTGGCCGATCACAGATCTTTCCGGTAATCTTTGGCGGGCATTCATCATAAATGAAGATCTCATAGAGTGTGTTTGGCATCCCGGTGACGGTTGCAGTAAACTGTGCATCCCTGCTCTTTCCGACCGGTGCAGATACTTCAACCCTGATATCTCTTGCAGTCAGTTCAACCTTGCCAGAATCCCAGGTAAAACCTTCACGGTTTCGATTCTTGAACATGTTGTTGACATTACAGACTGCGGTGACATCGTAGGTTCCGAGCTTGTAATTGTAGTCTGTCTCAACACCAGTCCCTGCATCACGCCAGCCAGTCATCCAACCTCTTGGATCTCCTGACTGGGAATCATAATTTTTTGGCCATACCCATGCTGGTGCAGGGTTGATATCCGTAGATTCTCCTGAACGCCAGGACCCAAGGACCAAGTTCTTGGTCGGTTCAATCTTGATGCTTCCATCGTTAATGGCCAGAGTCATCAGTTCAAGCAGACGCTGACCGTCAGGTGCAGTCAAACCAACGTTAACGTACCCAAGAGATTCATAAGGTGCCTCACCACTGATGACTTTTGCTTTCTGCTCCTGCCAGTCCAGCCTTGTGGTGATGTCTTCAAGGTTTGTGGTAGTTGAGAATTTAAACTGGAGTACAGTTCCACGCTGAACGCTGGAATTTGCTTTCATGTCATTGTTTAAATTCCAGATCTCAAATTCCAGAACCGGCTCCTGGGTCGTGAAAGCCAGAACCGGCTCGCCATTTAGATCGTAAACGGGCTGCAATGGTCCGGTTGCCTGGTACCAGAATGTCTCTTCCTTATCGGTTGGCAGATTAAAATCGGTAACATCCTCAATTTTAATGTGGTCTGTTACATTATGCAAAGCATTCAGGGCAACGACGTAATGATTGTTATCCATACAGTCGGTGACATCCAAATGCTCTTCTCCAAAGAAGATAGTATGACCTTGCTGAATCTTTTTAAATACAATATTTTCATCAATATTGTTGAACGATTCTGCAGATACTATCGAAACGCATGCCATCAGAACGATGCATATCGTCATTAGTAGATATCTGTTCATTTTCTCCCTCATCTGAAAACACCCCACGTTCAGGCAGATCTCATATCATCCCCGCACCTGAGACGGTACCGGTATGGCACTCACCGATCTGTCTATCACACCCCATGGTAACTTCTGTGGCGTATTCAACTCCCATACGTAGATAATAAAAAAACTATATATTATTCCTAATATAAATATTTCCTTAAGTATCTCAAAAATGAAGTTTTTCGAAATATATTCTTTTTATATTAAGTATTAAAGAATCAAAAACTGCAACGAAGGTATTTATTTTTTTGATATAATTTTTTTCAATATATGTGCATGAATCTAAAAACTACGAATATTTACCCATTAGATTTAATTGAAAAATTACATTGATTTGGGCAACATTAAAAGTAATAATAATATTTCAAGTTTTTTTAATCTCCCTGATATTGACATAACGCGGAAATAAACACCTTTGAAATATCCTTAAATTGCACTTCTTTTCAGAGGTGCCACATTTTGAAAAATCCAAAACATTTATCAGCAAAAAAATAGAGAAAAGAGTTTTTACCGAATTCCAATGATTTTTTTGACAATATTTTCAAAACTTTCATTTGAAACAGTCAGTGAAACCTCATAAGTCCCTTCCTTCAGATAGGTATGTTTCGGGTTTCTCTCCGTTGATGTTGATCCGTCACCAAAGTCCCAGACCCAGCTGATAATACCAAAACCTGAAGAGAGGTCAATAAACTGAACATTGGTTCCATTGGTTACTTCAGTCTTGAAATCTGCCACAACCGGAGTTGATGAACCCTGGACCGAAATGATCTGGGTTGCAGAGTCACTGCTGATTCCATTTTCATCACTTACGGTGAGCATGACAGTGTAAACACCAGGAGTCAGATAGGTGTATACCGGACTCTGGAGTGGTGAGGATGATCCATCACCAAAGTGCCATAACCAGGAGGTCGGGTTTCCGGATGAGAGATCGGTGAATTGGACATCAATCCCAACTGTTACATCCTTTGGTGCAAAGACGAACTTTGCAGTCGGTCCTTTTGCCACCCGGATGTAATCGTTCTTTACCGCTTTGCCCTTGTCATCACCATTCGTGATAAGGCTGATAGTATACCGGCCTTCTTCAGTGAAGGTGTGAATCGGGTTCTGTTC
>JAQVIE010000288.1 GCA_028695895.1 Methanospirillum sp.
AGGCAGTTCCAGGTGGAGAATCCAGTAATACCAGCGGTTCATCCCCGATCATCTCACGGACCTTTCGAATAACCGCAGTTGTTCTCACATCACCCTCTTTTAGTCTTCCTGTGACCAGCCTGAGTGAGTCTGATAGTTGGCAGGTCTGCACTTCACCAACATATGTGGGATTTTCCTCCAGTGCATCATGAGGACATACACGAAAACATCCTCCACAGGAGTGACAGAGCTGGGGGAAAAACAGAATCCGATCCTTGAGCACAGTCAATGCACCAAATCTGCAGAATTCACCACATGCCCCGCAATGCATGCACTGACTTTCATTTATGGCTGGAATAATCACATGGACGTCCTGTATATCAGGATCACATGGGAAAAAAATTCCAAGATTGGGTTCTTCAACATCACAGTCAGCAAGAGTAACTTTTCGTTCCTGGGACAGAACGTACCCAAGGTTTGAAGAGACCGTGGTTTTTCCGGTCCCGCCTTTTCCACTGGCAATTACAATCTGCATGATACTCTTCGCAGATTACTCATGCTCATGAAGTGTTCTCTGGGTTCTCTTTCCATGCATTATATGCTGACTGAACAGTAACGTCAGGATTTTGCATGATGACTTTAATTCCTGATGCTTTCAGAGCTTCATCAGCATTTCCACCAAGACGAGGTGCAATGAGAACATGAACACCGTTTTTTATAAGGAACTGAACAGCCATAGGACCTACGCCCCCGGATCCACCTGCATGAGGATTCTGCTCAACCCTGGCAGAGTTTGTTTCAGTGTCAAAAAAAGCGAAATACGGCGCACGGCCAAACCGATCATCCATCTGGGAATCTGTTGTTGATCCCCGTGAAGGTATACATACAATCATACCAGATAATTATTACACATATGTGCAATAAATCTTCCCTGTATTTATTGGCAGATAAGATTTCATGAAAAACTCATACAAGGAGCCTGCATGACCAGAAGGGATGGCATGAGAAATAGGCCACATTCCCCGCAAAAAAATTATGCAGACTCGATCTCTGCAAGTAATCTGTCAATTATATCGTTTATAGATTTCCAGGCAGGACTGTCTGCGACTTTACCGACGAATGGCCAGCCTTCATCTCCAGAACGACGGATATCAATATCAAGAGGAATTCTGCCAAGATATGGGATATTCATCTCGGAGGCGATCTGTTCTCCACCTCCTTTTCCAAAGATATCAACCTCTTCTCCGCAGGAGGGACAGATATATCCGCTCATGTTTTCAATAACACCAAGCACCTCCATCCCTAAATCCCTGCTAAAAGTAATGGCTTTTGATGAATCAAGGGTTGAGACTGACTGAGGAGAGGTGACAATAATTGCTCCTGAAATATTTGGCGCTGCCTGGGCAATGGTAAGTGCTTCGTCGCCTGTTCCGGGAGGAAGATCCACGATGAGAAAGTCAAGTGGCTCCAATGATGTATCTTCCAAAAACTGCCTTATGGCATTTGACTTCATTGGCCCTCTCCAGACTACTGGAGAATTTCGGTGAGGAAGAAGAAATGCCATGGATACAACCTGAAGCTTTTCTGATACCCTTACAGGCACGATTTTATTATTTTCCGACAGCAGCTGGTGCTCTTCCAGTCCAAGCATCTTAGGGACATTTGGACCATGAATATCAAGATCCAATAACCCCACCTGCTTTCCTTTCATTGCAAGGGCTTTTGCAATGTTTACCGAGACTGTAGATTTTCCTACTCCGCCTTTTCCAGAGAGGACAAGAATGACATGACGAACATCAATTTTTGCCCGATCCGGTAATTTTTTTCCTGGTTCGGATTGCATTTTATTTTCCTTAAAAAACAATGGACAGGTTTTACTGTCCGGTGGTCACATCAACAGAGATGTCAGCATCAATCAGGAGATCAAATTGCATTTTTTCAAGCCATTTGGCCTTTTGAAACATGTGCATGAAGCATACACCGATCGTTCCTGAACCTTTCCATCTGTTTATCACTGATGTAACATCATCTGCGCCGACCGGCATATTTGGCATGGCCAGTCCGCCCATGATAACAAGGACTGCAGGATTTTTTGGCGGGCAGGCCTCAGTTGCCTGAAATCCGACATCAGGTATCATCGTCAGCTTCTGAGCTTTTTCCTCTTTTGTATATGGTACAAAGATGCAGGTCAGGGAAAGTGACCTGATGGCAAAACATAATAATTCCACAAAGGGTGTGCAGGTACCGGGAACACCATAGAAAACAACCTCGGAACCTGTAGGAAGTGACCGTTTTTCAATATATTCTTTAAAGGGCCTTAAGATTCCAGGGACCCCTTGAAATGTTGTCTGTCCCATAACATTACCTCATCACTGCCTTTTCAGACATTGATACTTTATATATATGGCATCATAGTTATTCTAATATATTTCTTCGCGTGTGAGTAATAATATCACATAGAGGAACGGGATTATTGGAAGAGATATCAGACTGGATTTTATCAATGGAAATGTCAAACAATTATTAACATGAAATACCGGAAACCGGGCGTGATGGTCGGAGCTCCAGGCCTGTATACATATGGGGCCATGCGAATCGGGGGGATAATCCGGGATGCCGGATTTCATCCAAAAATTACACGTGACCTTTCTCAACTGCATGGAGAAAGGATTTTTTTAAGTTTATACAGTACCCTCCACCTGCTTGATCCTTTCGTAAAA
>JAQVIE010000289.1 GCA_028695895.1 Methanospirillum sp.
CGGTAAGGAAAACTCTGGCATGCAAATGAAACAAGTTGCAGACTGCTTGGATATTTGAAAGATGAAATAACAGCAATATCTGTATTTGATATAAACCAGGAGATTACTCCGGAAATCTGGGACAAAATGTGGGAATTATCCGAACAGGAACCGGAAATATCAAGGGTAAACTCCACCCATGTCAGAAAAGACGGGGCCATCATTCCTGTTGAAGTCTCCAGAACTTTTTTTACAGCAGGCCCGATGACCCTGTTCTGTTCAATCGCCAGGGAGATCCAAATCACCCGCTAACACTGATCAATATGATTAACTGGCTCAATATCCCATTCTGAAGTAACCAGATGATTCACATTCTACTCGTTGACGATGAACCAGATCTTCTTGATATGGAAAAACGTATTCTTGAACAGAAATATGGCTTTTCAACAGTGACAGCCGAATCAGGAGAAAAAGCCCTGGAAATTTTTTATAACCAGCCAGTAGATGCGATCATCTCTGATTATTCAATGCCCATGATGGATGGTATCACCCTTTTAAAAAAAATACGGGAGGTTGATAATACAATTCCTTTTATTCTTTTCACCATCAGGGAGAAGGAAGATATCGCCATTGAAGCGATGAATCATGGTGCAAATTTTTATGTGCAAAAAGAAAACCTCCCACAGGTTGTTTTTGCAGAACTGGCCAATGATGTAAAAAAAGCAGTCGGACTCTACAGGGCAGAGAAAAATCTGAAAATTCAACGAGACCTTGCCCTGGCAATTGCCAGTGCCAGAAGTCTTGATGAGACACTTCATATCTGTAAACAGGCCATCTTCGACGTATCAGGCATGGAAGGCATTGCAATCTACCTTTATGAAGAAAAAAAACTGATTCCTGCAATAATCAATAGTTCTTTTGAACATTACACCAGGAAACCCGTTCAGTCTGAGATACAACAGACACTGTATTCAGTTATTCATCAGAAAAATCCGGTCTTTCGTGATGAAGAAGATATCAGGGCAGCCACTCCCATACTTTTTGAGAGTGGAGAGATATGTTCAGATATATTCATCACCATGACTCATCATGGGAGGATAATAGGGGTGGTTCATATCTTCTCATCCCATCGAAAGACATCCTATGCACTCTCCCAGAAACGCTTTATTATAGACATCATCATCCAGGTATCTGGTTACATATCTGACAGGCTGGCAGAAGAGGCACTCCGGACCAGCGAGAACCGGATGAAAAACATGATTCGGAATCTTCCAGGCATGGTATACCAGGGACATGCTGATGAAGAAAGAACTATGGAATTCGTCAGTGAGGCGGTACTTAAACTGACCGGGTACTACCCGAAGGACATCATTCATAATGCAGTCAGATCCTGGGGTTCATTTGTCAGCCCAAAGGACCGGGTCAGGATTCATGAAACTATTACCAGGGCGGTCAGCAAAAATGTCAGGTTCAGACTTACCTACAGGATAACAACAAGAGATGACAAACATCGTTGGGTATTAGAACAGGGAGCCGGAACATTTGATAATAACGGAAATCTTGTAGGAATAGAGGGGATTATTATGGACATCACCAGGCAAAAAGCCCTGGATGATCAGGTCAGAATGTTCCATAACCGTTTAAAGACTCTTTTTATGCTGATGCCTGCGGGATGCCTTGTTTTCAGAAGCGACAGGACAATCATGAATACAGTATTGGTTGACTTAAATAGTTCTGCAGAAAAGATCGAACAAAAAAATAAGACAGAATTAATTGGCACCACTTTCCTGGAATTATTCAAAAAATCCGACCCTGAGCTGCAAGAGGCATTTGCAGGAATTCTTGAAGATAAAAAATCAAGGACATTGCAGAGATGTGGCATTATATATCCCGGTGGAAAACAGTATTTTGATATTTTTCTAAGCAGTTCACCGGTGGGTTATGAAAGAACTGATCTTGAAATTTTTTTCCTGTACAATGACATTACCAGCCGGGTGCTGGCAGAACAGCAGATCATCACATCACTTGGTGAAAAAGAACTATTGCTAAAGGAAGTTCATCATCGTGTAAAAAACAACCTTCAGATAATATCCGGAATTTTAAAACTCCAGTCAATGAAAATTCAGGATCCACAGGCACAGGATATCATACAGGAATGCCGGAACCAGGTCTACAGTATGGCATCCATTCATGAATTATTATACAACTCAAAGAATATTGGTAAAATCCGTATGGAAGAGTATATAAATAAACTGGTTGATCATTTTAAACAGGAATATGGTGGAGCATCTGCAAGGATAAAACTCCTGGTCACTGTTGATCCTGATATCGTCCTTGATATTGAAAGATGCATACCGTGCGGACTTATCCTGAATGAACTTATTACAAATGCAGTTAAATATGCATTTAAACCAGAAACTGAAGGAGAGATCGGCATTTCATTTACACAGGATTCATCATCATTCCATATGCAGGTATCAGACAATGGTCTGGGACTTCCGAAGGAATTTGATGAAAAGAAGAGTAAATCTCTGGGTATGGAACTTACATCCAGCCTTACCCAGCAATTAAAAGGCAGACTTGAGATAGTGAGCGGGAAAGGAACGACATTTACGATTGTATTTCCAAAGATGGAAGAAGACAGGATAAAGGTATGAGTCAGCGTCGGATCCTTATTGTTGAGGATGAAGCAGTCACTTCAGTTATGCTTGAAAAAAC
>JAQVIE010000290.1 GCA_028695895.1 Methanospirillum sp.
GGAAGCAAAAACCAGGCCACTGACAAAGGAGCAGATTCGTGAACAGCTTACAAAAACCGGAGGGACATTTTTTACTTTTACTGATATTGAGATATCCGGAGAAGAAAGATGGTTTGCTCCCCTGAGCGTATTAAACTCTTTAAGGCGTGAGATTTTTCAGGAAGCAGAAGATGTAATCATCAGGTCCGGATTTTCAAATCCGGATATCATATCTCAAATCAGGGATAAGGTGAGGAATTATACCTTTACAAAAGAACCTGTGAACCTTGAACCGGCAGTGGAAAGACCCGGCCTGGTTGTTCTGGTCTCGTCTGTACCAGAGGCCAGGTCTGCCCTTGAAAATGGTGCTGACCAGGTGTACCTGCTTTGGAATAGTTCGCATGATGATATCTCCGGGTTAACCCAAAGTTCTAACAATATTGGCATCATGGTTCCAGGGGTTATCCGTCAGCAGGAACTGAAACTTTTTACTTTTCACCTGAATCAGTATGCATCTCCTGGTATCCGTCATTTTCTCGTTGATTCGGTTGGAATGGGTGAATTTATCCTTGATAATAATTCAGATTTTTCCGTCTCATCCTATTATGGTCTGCCGGTGACGAATTCTTCAACATTGAAGGCCTTGCACGATTATGAGTTCTGCACACTGTCTCCGGAATTATCTGAGCAGGAGATATCTGACATCTGCCAGGCATACCATATTGGGACTGGTCCTTCTCCTGCCATCTGTTGTCAGGGTCTTATTGAAGCTGCGGTCACTGAAGATCATCTGTGCGGATATACTGAAAAACAAAAAGGAACGGAAATCTTTCTCCTGGATGAAAAAAAATACTCATTTCCGGTATGGTGTGAACAATCAGGAAGGAGCCATATCATGAACTCATCTGAGCATAGTCTCATCATTGAATATCCAAAATTATACCAGATGGGGATCAGATGTTTTATCATTGATGCAAGAGGCCGCGGTGAGAGATATACCGAAGAGATGACCAGGATTTGGAAGAGACGACTTCAGTCAGATCCCTCTTTTGAAGAAGTAAGCCAGATGAAAGAAGCGATTATCAGTATGAGTCATGGGGAAATCACCAAATCCGGGTACAAAAGAGGTCTTTCAGGGCTAAAACCCAGGAATCAAAAAACTGCAAATAGACCCTCACTTGTGAATGATTGTTAACTGATAAGTAATACTAAGATCAATGAATGTTTTATGAAACAACCATCCCTGAAAACCCCACTTGTCCTTGTTAACCTGAAATGCTATACTGAATCAATTGGAATCGGGGCCCACAGAATTGGAAGGGCCGCAAGGGAAGTTATGGATGAATCAGGTGTTACCATTGGTATTGCCCCCTTGTATACCGACATTCATCCGATAAATCACCATTATGGCATTCCTGTTTTTGCCCAGCATGTTGATCCTCTCGAACCTGGTGCTCATACCGGACGGATGCCTCTTGCTGCAATAAAAAGTGCAGGAGCAATCGGTTCCCTGGTAAACCACTCAGAGTATCGTCTGACAATTGCAGATATCGAAAAGAATGTCAGTGCCCTGAAAGGAGCAGGTCTGCTCTCATGTGTCTGCTCAAATAATATTGCAACAACTGCCGCTCTTGCCGCTCTTGGACCGGATTTTGTGGCAATTGAACCACCAGAGTTAATTGGTGGAACGGTTTCAGTGTCTGAAGCAAACCCGGAGGTAATTACCGGTTCAGTTGCTGTTGTAAGAGAAATTAATCCGGCCGTCAGAGTTCTGACTGGTGCCGGAATCCACTCTGGAAAATGTGTGAAGACTGCTGTGGACCTTGGAACTGACGGGGTTCTTCTTGCATCAAGTGTGGTAAAAGCCGAAGATCCAGCAAAAGTTCTTCGTGACCTGGTATCTCTCCTCTGATTACTTTGAATAGTGAGGATCAGGGGTGATAAAAACCTTGGTTTCTCCTCTGTTTTCAGGGACAAGGATCTTTATTTTTCAGTCCTTGCACGGTGTCATGAACAAGTCCGAATGAAAAATTCCTTTTTATATAATATTTACCTGGTTATTACAATCTCGTGATCTCATCAGGAATTCTTCAAGGCTGATACTTTCAAGTGCCTCCAAAGATAAATTCAATGATCTCTATAAGATAATTGGAGATATATATGCGATTATATCAGATAACTGTCTACTCCATGGTACTCCTGCTTTTCACTATCATGTGCGTATATCCGTGTTTTGGTGAAGATATCGGAATATCCGGGAACCATACAGGTAATGATACCGAATTTCTTTTCATGATGAACCAGTACTGGATTCCGGATTTATACGAGATAAAAGGGCGCATCGATGGTTCGGTAACCTATGATATACCTGATTTGCTTAATCTTTCAGTGGATTATGCAAATATTCGTCTGAAAAAGAATTTAAATGAGACATTTTTCTATAATGTATCACAGGATTTGTCTTATCTTCGTGAGGCATATAACAGGACGGTGAATTCTGAGCTCGGTTACCTGAACCGTATTCCGTCATTGAACCGGACAGATCCTCAGTTCCCACTGCAAGTATCAGGTATTACCGCCCGTCTCTCCCTTCATGGGGCATGGCTTGAGTACCAGGTGATGCAGCGTTACCAGGTGTATAACAGGACTTTTCCTGAACTGGCAACTGTTCAGGCAGATGAATTCTACAAAATCATGGCAAACCTGACATAA
>JAQVIE010000291.1 GCA_028695895.1 Methanospirillum sp.
GGAATTTCTATCCAGGCTGCTTACAACTTTTAGCGAAGAAGCTACAGATCATATTCAGGCAATGGTTTCCGGAATCCTGGCTATGGAGCAGGATTCTTCTCTGTCACAGCAATCAGCGATAGAGCCGGTATATCGTGCCACTCATAGTCTCAAAGGAGCTGCCCGTGCTGTCGGTTTAAAAAATATCGAGACAGTTTGTCAGCATCTTGAATCATTGCTCTCGTCTGTTCGAAAAGGGGATTCTATCCTCGACCAGGAGGGATTTGATCTTGTGTATGAAGTAATTTCTACTCTGGAACAGCTCCTTACAGGGGATAAACAGGTAAAAACAGTTCCTCTTATTCAAAAATTAAAAAAGGCAGTCTCTTCCACACAACCACTTTTACAAGTTGAAAATCCCGATTCATTTTCCCCCGGAACAATAATTGAGGATGAAAGAATTCATCCTGATAATACAAAAAAATCTGAATTAACAATAAAACAGGAAAAAGATACAACCACACCTAAAATCAGAATTTCTGAAGAACGATTAACCTCTTTATATGAAACTGCAGATGATCTACTTTCATATCGGATATCTGTCGGAACACATATCTCCGAATTAAAAAACATTTCTGAAATTCTGCAGACATGGAGATGGAATCTTAGCAGGGCTTTAGGGGATGCAGCAAATCTTAAACGCCAGTTTCAGGAAAATAATGATCTGCTTGACAGAGTTCTTTTTTTCATTGATAATACAAGAGATCTTATCGGGGATTTTGAGACAAGACTGAACCTGATTATAAAATCAATGGGCTTGGAACAAAGTGAGATGGACCTGGCAATCACTCAGCTCATAGAAAGTATCAGGGAAGTGGTGCTGGTGCCATTCTCTCTTTTGACTGATACTTATCCAAGAATGGTTCGGGATATTGCACGTGAACAGGGAAAAAAGATCTCTTTCGAAGTTACCGGTTCTGATATTGAAATTGATAGGCGTATTCTGGAAATTATTAGGGATCCATTAATACATATTATCAGAAATGCGGTGGATCATGGACTTGAAACAGAAAATATCCGGCATTTGGAAGGAAAAATTGTTGAAGGAAAGATGTCCGTTGATATCATTCACAACCGGACAAATCAAATTTTAATTACAATTTCTGATGATGGTAAAGGAATTGATCCACAAAAAATCGTATCTATTGCGATTAATAAGAAATTGCTTAATGAGAAAGAAGCACAGAAACTGACAGATGAAGAAAAAAACCGATTGATTTTCCAGTCAGGATTTACAACATCAGCATCTGTGACAGAAGTATCAGGAAGGGGTCTTGGACTTGCTATCGTTCAGGAAAAATTGAACCAGATAGGAGGGACGGTGGATGTTACAAGTATTTCTGGAAAAGGCACAAAATTTTTCCTGACTGTACCTGTTACTTTGGCAACTTTCAGAGGTATTTTGGTATATGTTGCTAATCAGCCTTTCTTTTTACCTTTAGAAGAGATAGAGCGGGTAGTGATACCGGATTTATCACAAATTACAACTATTGAAGGCAGATCAGTTCTATGCCTTGAAAATCAGACAATTCCAATTGATATGCTTGGAAATCTTCTTGGACTCTCCACAGATTCAGACGATTCTATATATGCCCGTTCAATAGTTCTTGTTAGAAATTCCAACAAAAAATTTGGTCTTATTGTAAACAAAATCGGTGGAGTCCAGGAGATTGTTGTCCGGGGTTTAGGTCCTCAGTTAAAAGATATCCGATTTGTTAGTGGTGTGGCTATTATAAGTAACAATATGATAGTTCCAGTATTGCAAATAGAAGACATTGCAGAAGAAATGCAGGATAAAGCCCGAAGTTTTTCTGTTCAGGATGCCCCATCAACTCTTTCAGGCCGGAGAAAGATAATGGTAGTGGAGGATTCTATTACTTCCCGGATGTTATTGAAAAATATTCTGGAAGGTGCCGGATTTGAGGTTACAACTGCTGTTGACGGACTTGATGCATTAACAAAATTAAAGGTCCTTCCTATCGATCTTGTGGTATCAGATGTTGATATGCCACGGATGAATGGTTTTGTTTTAACGGAAAAGATTAGATCAGAAAAGAATCTGGCTGATATGCCTGTAATTCTTGTAACTTCACTCGATTCCAGAGAAGATCGTGAACATGGTATTACGGTTGGAGCAGATGCATATATTATTAAATCAGGGTTTGATCAGGGTAACCTTATTGAAGTAATTTCCAGACTTATTGGAGCAGGCAGATGATCCGGGTGCTGTTAGTGGATGATTCTGAGGTATCCCTGATGATACTTCAGAATATTTTTGAAAAAGAAACGGATATTCTTGTAATTGGGAGAGCCAGGGATGGAAAAGAGGCAATAAATCTGGCTGCACGTTTTGTCCCTGACATAATTACCATGGATATCAATATGCCTGATATTGACGGGTTTGCAACTACCAGAAAGATCATGGAAAGCACTCCAGTCCCCATCATAATCGTCAGCGGAATTGACAATCTTAATGAAATCCGCGCATCATTCAGAGCAGTTGAAGCAGGAGCTCTTGCTGTTTTTAGAAAACCACCTGCTTTTGATGATCCTGAATATGATTTAGCTGTTTCAGAACTCGTAAATGCGATAAGAACTTTTTCCGAAGTTAAAGTAATTAAAAGAGGGAAAAAT
>JAQVIE010000292.1 GCA_028695895.1 Methanospirillum sp.
CCGGATAGACTGGCAGACTCAGCACTTCCTGGGCAAGTCTTGCAGATACTGGACAGGGAGGGTTTGGAACAGTTGAATAAACCGGTTGTTCATTTACCGGAATAGGGTAATGAATCGCAGTTCCGATACCCTGTTCTGAAAGCCAGGTTGTCAATTGATCCCGTTTCCCATCTTTTACTCGTATGACATACTGATGATAAACATGACTACACCCATCGAGAGTTACAGGAAGTGAAATTTTCGTGTTTTGTATATGCTCAGAGAAATACATTGCATTTTTATTACGTGCTTCATTCATCGCATCGATTTTCCGGAGTTGTACTCTACCTATTGCCGCTCCAATATTAGTAAGTCGATAGTTAAACCCGATTTCTGTATGGAGATATTTTTTTCCCTGACCATGGTTAATAAGCCTTCGGACATGATCAGCAATACCCGGATCATTGGTTGTAATCATTCCTCCTTCTCCGGTTGTCATGTTTTTCGTTGGGTAAAAAGAAAAACATCCAATTGATCCAAATGATCCCACCTTTTTTCCATTATAGAGTGCACCATGTGCCTGGGCACAATCCTCAATGAACATCAGATGGTGATCTTCACATATCTCCATAATTGCAGAGATATCACAGGGTTGACCAAAGAGATGAACACCGATTACTGCTTTCGTTCTGGGAGTTATTGATTCAAGAATGGCACTCGGAGATATACCAAAAGAACCTTCACATACATCAACCATCACAGGTTTTGCACCGCACATGCTGACCGAGGAAGCAGTGGCAAAAAAGGTAAACGAAGGTACGATTACTTCATCACCGGGGAGAATCCCGCATGCCATCAGTCCGGCATGAAGGGCAGTTGTTCCGTTGTTTGTCGCTATTGCCTCTTTTGTGCCACAATAATCTGCAAATTCCTTTTCAAACAAAGAGACTTCTTCCCCGCTGGCTATCATACCTGATCGCATGATTCTGGAGACAGCTTCAATTTCCTGATCGCCAAAAACAGGATGTGCAACTGGTATCATTTTCGTTTCGCTCCCACGGGAAGTGTCTTCATTCGTGCCGGAGATCCAATGGCAAGAGTCCCAGGAGGAACATCTTTCGTAACCACAGAACCAGCTGCCACAAGGGAGCCGATTCCAATGATAACACCTGGCAGAATCGTGGCATTTGCCCCAATAGAGACGTAATCTTCGAGAATTGGCCCATGCAGATCTGCACCCCCGTTTGGTGGATATTTGTCATTTGTCAGTACAGAATTCGGACCGATAAATACATGAGAACCCAAAACTGTGTTTGTCGGAATATATACCAGGCTCTGAAGATTTACATGATCACCAAGAGTACTGTTCCCTTCAATGATCACATTCGTACCAAGAGATACATGATCTCCTATTGTGGTTTTTTCCCTGATCATCACATTATGCCCTGATGAGAAAAAATCTCCAATCTTTACATCAGCATAGATTGTTGTCCCAGGTCTGAGTACTCCATTACTGCCAACTGAACAACCATCATAATATTCTTTGTTCAAATGATACCGTGGAGGAAAACCAAGTATTACTGGATCAAAAATGCGGGTACCCTTCCCGATAACATTTTTTCCATATTGCGTCATTATTATCTGAATTCCTTATAACCATATATTCTAGCTTATAATGAAACTTCATTCAGAATTGTGCTTGTGAACTCATCCCAGTCCTGAACATCAGATGTATCGATGGTATTTCGATTAAACGCGGCAGCATATCATCAAAATGAGGAACGTTTTTATAACAATCAGAACGTTAATTTTGAGAGAGATATTCCCAATTACCCCAAGCAGTAGAATTTTTTTATTAAAAGATAGTTCTTTCGATTGAGACAAATAAGTGAGAGATTTAATTGAGGGAACTATATCAATGATGGAGAGCGTGTTGAGATGACACTATTTATATGTGTATTCCAAAATTAAACTGCATTTAATCAATACAATAATCCCTTCAAATCACACTATAATCCAAAGCGCCCAAATCAATGTTACAAATAATTTATTAAGTACAATTAGATCGTTGTAAATAAGTTGTTTTGTAATATTGATCATCACAAAAACTAATCTACTTATAAAGATTGTTCAATT
This sequence comes from Methanospirillum sp., assembly GCA_028695895.1. Lineage (GTDB taxonomy): Archaea > Halobacteriota > Methanomicrobia > Methanomicrobiales > Methanospirillaceae > Methanospirillum. Next base: position 2,116 of record JAQVIE010000292.1, read on the forward strand.
AATTGAGGAAAATCCAACATAGGATATAAAGATTCCCTGAGAATCAAATCGTTACCTTTTTATTTCCATCTTCAGACATATCATCAGTCCCGTATAGGGGACGTGTACGAGTGACAACAGTCTTTCAGTGATTTTATTACCAGTATACAGTGACAAAATCGTACAGGTTTTAAGGAACATCGGAGGAACCATATGGCAAAATTTTCCGACACAATTGATCTCTATGACGACCAGGGCAAGCTGCTGAAAAGTGGTGTTGCCTTAGAAAAAATCAGCCCGCTTACAAACCCCGGCATCAAGAAGATGATCGGGCTTACAAAGAGAACCGTAGCAGTCAACCTTGGAGGAGCACAGGAATTCCTCAAGACAGGTAAGGCTGGAAAGAACCAGATCCCAGGACGTGAACTTAACCTTGACCTTGTTGGAAACGCAGGTGCAATCAAGGAAAAGATGTTCAAGATGCTCCAGGTTACCGATGGTGACGACACCGAAATCAAGGAATTCGGTGGCGGCAAGCTTCTGCTTTGTACTGTGCCAACTGCACGTATCGACGCAGCA
>JAQVIE010000293.1 GCA_028695895.1 Methanospirillum sp.
AAGATTATCCGGGTTAGAAAATTTCCAACGCCTGTTGATGGAATGCCAGAAGATATCCCGATATGCATTGCACGGACTCTCCTGGATATCGCAGAGGACATTCCTCTTGCAGGTCTTGGAATTGCTGCAGCAGGCCCCGTAGATACCAGGGCCGGCACTCTTGACCACCCGCCGAATATTCCCTTTGATACCGTCCCGATAGTCACTCCAATCAGACAGGTTACTGATCTAAAGGTAGTTTTTCGCAATGACTGTCGTGCTGCAGTTCTTGGAGAGGTCTTTGCAGGAGCTGGAAGAGGATATAGCACTGTTGTCTACATTACCATATCAACAGGTATAGGGGGCGGAGTATTTACCAATGGTAAAGTTCTGACCGGCAGGGGAGGAAATGCAGGAGAAATTGGCCATTTCCCGGTTGATAATACCTGGTTACTTTCATGCAGCTGCGGCCTTTCCGGTCACTGGGAGGGATATGCATCAGGGAAGGGTATTCCACTCTTTTTTCAGGAATGGTGCAGGGTAAATGATATTTTATGTACTGATACGATCCCCTCTGCTATCCTCCGTGTCAGTGAAGAGAACGGTGTATATAATGGGTTTCGTGATGCCCTTGCACAGATAAATGGCCGGGGGCTGTCAGCAGTTATAGTGGCATATGATCCTGACTGTATCATTCTTGACGGGATGGTTATCCAAAATAACCCGGATCTTCTTGACCAGGCACTTGCATGTACAGACCGGTATCTTGACCTGCCGGAATGTATAATCAGCCCTCTAAACGGGAATGCACCACTCATTGGGGCTGCAATGGCTGTATTTCATCCGGATATGATATAGTCCTGTGTTAGTTTTAGGTATATAATCATGAGGGGAAAAGCAGGTAACTTACTGGTATTTCTCATTTTTTCGATTGTGTTGTTCGCTCCTGTACAGGCTGTGGCGGATGAAAACAGCACGCTCCTTATTGCTTTTTATGCATCAGGAGGCTCACTTGAACAGGAGATGGGACTTATCACCAATGATTTCGCACAGGTGGTAAGGGGAGCAGAAAACCTCTCAGAGAGGGTTACAATTTTTGCTGCCTATGGAGGCGCAGACAAACCCGGATGGAAGGGGATGACAATAGCCAGTCTTGATGAACTTAAAGAAGACCTCTCTGACGGAGAACTTGGAAACAGCAATGTATCGGTTCAAAAGATCCAAAATGCCAATATGGGAGATCCTGAATCACTCTCATTCTTCCTTTCTTATATTAATAAAAAATACCAGTATGACAGACTTTTTCTCATCTTTATCGGGCATGGCCAGGCATATACCGGAATGCTCTTTGACCAGAACCATGGAGATGACGGGCTAACTATTGGAGAACTGACGAAAGGCCTTGAATTGCAGGATATTGATCTTATCGGATTTGACTCATGCATGATGGGATGTCTTGAAGTCCTGTCTGCCCTTGCCCCTTTTGCATCATACCTTATTGCAAGTGAAGAGACTGAACCTAAGGATGGCTGGCCATATGACCCTTGGATTGCATATATCGGTGCACATCCTGATGAACCGGTTGAGCAGTATGCAAAAATTCTTTTCGATGAATATATGAAAAATCCAAATTCAGGCAAGACCATTGCCCTTCTTAATCCAAAAAAAGCTGATTATCTTACAGAACAGCTTGACCTGTTTGCAAAAGATCTTTATGCACTTGCAGGCGATCCAAAAGGATGTGATATTATCAGACAGATATTATCACAGACACAACAGTTTGGCCTTACCGGAAACGGAAACCTTGAGGAGGTAACCATGGATCTCTATTCATTTGCAAAACAGACCGTCCTTTTTGTTCCATATCTTTCTGATTCTGCAGAAGAATTAATAGAAGGAATAAATCAGACCGTGATCTTTGCAAGGCATGATGCCATGGTGCCTGGTGCAAATGGAGTTTCCATTCTCTCCCCGGTCATGATTAACCCTGTATTTTACGAATATTACCGGGAGAGTGCATTTATTACTCCTTCCTGGGACCGGTTCCTGGTCAGGTACCTTGGGGAATGTTCCAAAGAAAGCGGGAATTTAATTCCTTCTTTTGAATAGGAGCATGCTTCCGATGAAAAGCCCTGCAAAGACTGGGAAGACACCGAAGGGTGTTTCATTATGGGCAGATTCAAGTGCCCTGATCTTGAGGACGATTCCGGTAAGATTTGGCTGGATATCCATCGCTTTCCGGTAGGATTCTTCTGCACCCCTGATATTTCCTGCCAGTGCCAGTACATCTCCGTACTGTTCGTAAAGGATGCCAGACTCTGGATTTGATGCCAGAACTTCATGGAATAATGCAAGTGCCTCATCCCTTTTTCCTGCCTTGACAAGGGTAATCGCTTTTCCTCTCCTGGCAAGGTCAGGATCTGACTCATTTATCACGACAGAATTCCACACATCCAGGGCATCCTGGTACCGTCCAAGCTTCTCGTAGATCTCGGCCTGCCTGCTTAACAGAGCCAGGTTTGTCGGATCTGCGGCGATGGCAAGTTCAAGGGACTGAAGGGCAGTCTCCGGATCACCGGTTGTGACAAGATTTTTGCTTTTTCCTGCCAGTGCCATGCTGTTTCTCGGGTCCAGCTGAAGGGCTGCTTCATATGCACTGTCAGCCTCTATAAGCTGACCAAGACCTG
>JAQVIE010000294.1 GCA_028695895.1 Methanospirillum sp.
CAGATTAGCCGTAAATGAGAACTACAGGGGGAAAAAACCAGAGATATCCGGCGTGATTTTAAAATTAATTACGAATAAGGATAGTCAGATCCTCGCCCTGAAAAACGGGGAGATTGATGTAATTACAGGAATAACTGCAGCTGTTGCAGGTAGTCTGCGAAATGAGCAGGACATAGAAATTATTACAATTCCTGCCACCACCGGATATGAAATGGGTTTTAACACGGAAAATTACCCGACAAATATCACAGCATTCAGACATGCGATGAGTCACGCAGTAAACCGGGAGTTGATATGCAGCATCCTTGGCAATGCCCATCCGACAGATACAACATTCCTCATCCCGGAAGTTGCCGGTTCATATGTCAATCCTTTCAGGTTGGGGATGTACGACTATGATCTTGCAAAAACCAAAGAAGAATTAAAAGCTGTAGGTTTTGTTATGGATGAAAAAGGTATTCTTCGTGGTCCGGATGGAAACCCAATTGAACTCTCAATACCCTTGGGTGGGAAAGGATCAACAGGAAAAGTCGATGAAAAAATCATAACAGTACTTCGAAATGACTGGGAAACCCTTGGGATAAAAACGGTAACAACAAAATATGATGATGAGAGTCAGTATCGGAAAGCCATTGACAAATCCCAGGTTTTTATTGATGCAATGCCTTCAATCCTTCATGATGACCCAGATGATCTGGTAAACTTTGCAGTAACTCCGCTTCAGAATAAGAATTATTATAGTTTTAATAACCCTGAGTTTAATTCCCTGACCACAAAGGTAAGAAATACTGTCAATGATGAGGAAAGAAAAGATACCGGATATAGAATGCAGGAGATATTGGCAGATTTAGTTCCGACTGTTCCAATCTGTACCACGGACAGTTATGTCGCATACCGAAGTGATCGCTTCTCCGGCTGGGAAAAACTCCATGATTATTCTAATATCCAGGATCCAAAAGTTCTTTCAGTTCTTCAGCCGGTTCACTCTTCCGGGTGAGAGATCTTAAAAATTCATCTTTTATTGAGAGGGAACTTCGTGCAGTGTAACCATATTACAAGACGGTTTGTCAATAGCATTTTTGCATTTATCATCAGTATAACGATTACTTTTTTTATCCTGCACATGATGCCTGGTGACTATATTACCAATTACCTCCTTTCACTCGGGAATGCCCTCCCCCAAGAGACTATTGACCAGTTTTATTATGAATTCGGACTCAATCTACCTCTTATCGATCAGTACTTTATTTATGTAAAAAATATTCTTTCAGGACAATGGGGGTATTCATACCAGTATTCAGTCCAGGTTCTCCCATTGTTATTTGATAAATTGTTTTGGACACTCATCCTCCTCCTGCCGGCAACCATCATTGGTATTTTTTTGGGAGCAATACTTGGTGCTTATTCCGGATGGAAGGCCAGGTCAAAGTTTGATCTGACACTGTTTAATATCATGGTAATAATCAGGGCAATCCCCTCATACTGGTGGGCAATTATGGCAATTCTTTTTTTCAGTTATATGATGGGTATTTTCCCGATTGGTGGATATTCAAGTGTTTTAATCCTGTATTCGGGGATTGATTATGCTGATATTTTATACCATGCAATTCTTCCTATCTCTGTCCTTACCCTGACAATAACCGCTGGAAATTATTACCTGATGAGAAATTCAATGCTATCAGTCATCGGGGAAGATTATATCATCACTGCACGGACCAAAGGTCTGGATGAGCGGAGTATTCTCTGGAAACACGCTTTTAAAAATGCCAGTCTCCCGCTTGTAACGATGGCTACCCTTGAATTTGCATCTATTGTAAGCGGGAGTATTTTTGTAGAGACAGTCTTTTCATGGCCTGGGCTTGGATTGCTTACAACTGAAGCTCTCAGGGCACGTGACCTGCCCCTGCTTGAAGGGATATTTCTACTGGATACAATCCTGGTAATTCTGGCAAACCTTATTGCAGACATTCTCTACCCTTTGATCGATCCAAGAGTGGGAGCCAGCAATTAATGAATAACAATACCGTCTTTTGGATATCTATAGCCACTCTCTTGATTTACATTATTGTGGCGATTTTGGCTCCATTTCTGGCACCTTATGATCCGTATGCTGTTTCAGGATCTCCCCTCGAGCCTCCCGGTCCAGAGCATCTCCTTGGAACTAATGCAACCGGGCAGGATATTGTAAGCCAGCTTATCTTTGGTGCCAGGGTATCTCTTCTGATAGGATTTTCTTCGGCGGCATTGTCCTGTGGTATCAGTACAATTCTCGGGATAGAGACCGGGTATTATGGAGGACTTTTTGATGAACTATTCATGAGAGCTGTCGATATTATGATGACAATTCCTCTCTTTCCTCTTCTTTTGGTTCTCACACTGTTCTTCACACCAGGAATTATTACATTATCTCTTCTTATGGGAATTCTTGGGAGTACACGTGGGATAAGAGTTGTCAGGTCGCAGGTATTAGCAGTTAGCCAGGCGACATTCATTGAAGGAAGCAGGGCTATTGGTGCAAAAGATTCACGAATTATGTTTACCCACATCCTGCCCAATATCATGCCACTCGTGACGGTCAAGTTTGTTTCTTCTGTGAAACGTTATCTTCTCATGGGTGTTGGTCTGAGTTTTCTGGGCCT
>JAQVIE010000295.1 GCA_028695895.1 Methanospirillum sp.
AGTACTCATGGCAGTTGAATGACAATATGTAAGAATAGTGAGAGACGAGGATGTCGACTGGACGGTATACCACCTGATAACAGGAAACCCGGGATGCACCGGAGAGACCCTTCTGGAACTGACAGGATTCACCATGGATACCGTCAATGCTTCATTAACACGGCTTAAGAGATATTGTCTCGTGGAATTTTGTGATAACTCCTGGCATACATGCTCATTGGAGGAGATTATTATCAGAAAGCAGATGGCGACATTATTATCAGACGGATTTGAGTTATCAGGCGGAATAATCAGGTACAGGCCTGAAAAAGAAGAGAACAAATGATAGCAGTACTCAGAATTGGCCATCGTCCACAGCGGGATATGCGGGTTACCACCCATGTTGGTCTTACTGCCCGTGCCCTTGGAGCAGACGGGATGTATATTGCTGCAGATGATAGCGGAGTTGTGAGAAGTATCCGTGACGTTGCAGACAGATTTGGCGGGAAATTTTTTGTTGAGGACAAAACAGGCTGGAACTCCTGTATTAAAAAATGGAAAAAAGACGGGGGATGCGTGGTCCATCTTACCATGTTTGGGCTTAACCTTCCTGACGTTGAACAGGAGATAAGAACAAAAGAAAAGATACTGGTTATTGTTGGTGCAGAGAAGGTACCTGGCGATATTTACCAGCTGGCAGATTACAATGTGGCGGTCACTAACCAGCCGCACTCGGAGATAGCAGGACTTGCGGTATTCCTGGACCATATCGCTCCATCTGCCCTGCACAGGGAGTTTCCCGGAGCAAAGGTACGTGTATTTCCGAACGCATGCGGGAAGACGGTGGAAGAACTCTGAAACGAATTCTTGTAGCCGGTTTCTCCACCCGGCATGTGGCTCTTTCTGCGCATCGTGCCGGATATGAAGTTTTTGCAGTAGATCATTTCTGTGATGCCGATCTTCGAAAAAACACGATCTCCTGCATGAAATTTGAGGAACTTGCAGATCTTCCAGTCCTTATAAGGAAAATGTGTGATACTTTTGACATCGATGCTATCATTCCGACATCAGGGGCAGAAACCCTGGATAATCTGCCGGCTTTGATACTTGGGACTGATCCTCATACTGCAGGGCAGTTTCTGAACAAGGATTTTGTGCAGAACTGGTTTTCAAGCCTGAATATTCCTGTGCCCCCGCTTCTCGAACCTGGAGAGTTTCCTGCGATGTTAAAACCGGTATCAGGATCAGGAGGATGGAGGAACATGGTGGTCAGGTCACCTGATGATATCAAAGCATGGAAAGAAGCATTTCCAGGTGAACCTTTCCTGCTTCAGAAGATAGTTCCTGGCATCCCTGCTTCAGTTTGCTGTGTTGCAGGATGTGGCCGGGCCAGGGCACTTGCAGTAAACCGGCAGATTCTCAGGGATGAAGGGGCTTACCAGTTTGGTTTTGCAGGATCCCTGACACCATTTGACCATCCGATGCAGGAAAAAATGATCTCCTGTGCAGAAAGGGCAGCAGCTGCTTCTGGATGTCTTGGTATTCTTGGAATTGACTTTATGGTCAGTGATGATGAGATTTATGCAATAGAACTCAATCCCCGTTTTGTTGCAACACTTGATACCATCGAGGCTGCAACCGGGATAAATCTTGTAAAGATCCATCTGGATACCTTCCACGGTATCCTGCCTGAATCAATGCCTGTCCCGGTACAATATGCCATACGCAGGATCCTGTTTGCAGACCGGGCATGCGCAGTTACAGATGACCTCTCATTTCTCTCTCCAGGAGTTGCTGACATACCCGTTCTTCCTGCCTTGTTTGAAGACGGAAATGCAATAATAAGTGTGTATGGAACAGGGCAGAATGCTGCACTGGCACAGGAGGCTCTGGATACTACTATCATGGTTGTAAAGCAATATATACAGTGATGGCTTCCCACGAGGAGATACTGGCTGACAAGGCTATTTTTGCATATCTTCACCGGTTAATCGGGGATGATGGAATTGAACTCATCCGGCGGTTTCCGACTGATAAGGAGTACAGTGATGAAGAGCTTGCAGAAATCACAGAAATTAACCTGAACTCAGTTAGAAATACCTTGTATACCTTGTATGAACACCGGCTTGCCAGATATCGGAGAATAAAAAATAATGAAACCGGCTGGCTGACTTATCTCTGGTTACTTGAACTGGATAACATGTATGATTCAGTAGCAAAAGACCTTGAGATCGTCCTGGAAAAACTTCGCAGACGGTATAAATACGAGAACGAAAACGCATTTTATAACTGTGAAAGTTGCGGGAGTACTGTTACATTTACAGATGCAATGGATTCACAGTTTGTCTGCCAGGAATGTGACAATAAACTGATTCATTTTGACAATGATCTTCTTGTGAATGCGCTCCAGAGACGGATTGCAAAGATAGAAGAGAATCTGTTACATGAATAAACCGGGAGATGAATACCTCCCTTTTCTTTTTCAGGCCGGTTGCGATCCTGGTGTAATTAAGCACTGCCAGGTTGTCAGGGATGTTGCTGTCCGGATTGCGAGAGAAATAGCCAGTGCAGGGAATGATGTTGATACCGGGCTTGTTGCAGCTGGTGCAATCCTTCATGATATCGGCAGATCAAAAACCCATGGAATGGCACATGCCGATGAGGGGGGAATTATCTGCCGTT
>JAQVIE010000296.1 GCA_028695895.1 Methanospirillum sp.
CACCACAGTCAGATTATCAAAGGTCGTATTTCCCTCTTTTTTTACAGTTATTGTCAAATCTCCAGGAAAATCCATCCAGTTGGAAATATTTACATAATTTTGATCATAATGATCAATTACCCTGACAATAGCAGACCAGTTAGTTAAGGAACTAATTTTTATAATGTCAGATTCATTTACCGGGGAGGAATCAGCAACATGATAATTTAAATAAAAATAATTGGGACGAATCTGAATAGAGTGGGGATCTATTATTACACTTTTGACATAATCAGGGTTATCCGGACCTTTAGAAGGAGTAGAATTTACTCCGGTCCCATTTAATGTAAAAGTAATTTCACCCAAAGCCGGGTTTTCTGTATCCACAGTCAGTGTACCACTTGAGTCTGAATATGACTGCACCGGGAAGATACTAAACGCCCCTGAAGTTCCTCCCTGTCCGGAACCCAAAGATATCTCCCTTTGAAGGGGATAATTTAATTTTTCATTAACAATTAATGCATTAATATCCATTATTATCCCGAAAAACTGTTCTTTCACCTGATCCATGTGAGATATTTCCGAGTCTCTCCCCTGCAAAGGAACCACGTACAAAAGATACATCGAAAAAAGCATTCCAAGCAGAGCAATAATCATCAAAAACCCGATCACCTCTGACAGGCCCTGCTCCCGTTTCACACCCCACCCCAGATAGATCTACTTATATTCCTCAATGTTCATGAAACTATTGATATCCCAGACAAATACCTCCCTTTCTCTCCAAAATCTGAGAAAATTTAACATTCAGATGAGTTACCAGGTTATATCTCAATATCAGCCAGAACTTTTTCATCAGTCTGAAAAAAGTTTTCATTAGATGAAATCATCAACATCCTTTCATTATTCATTAAATTTTTTATACAACTTGTTTGCTAAAATCTGGAAGAAAACAATAAAAAAGCAAAGCACTGCAATATCCACGAGCGGATGAAATAACGTGGTTCCTTCAAACCCTGCCTTAATTAAATCAGCTCCATAGGTAAGCGGAGAACAAAGCGCCACGTACTGACCAGGGAATGGAATAGAAGTCAGTGGCACAAAAATTCCTGAAATAAAAATAAGCGGTAACCTGACCAGATTCAACATAGACATAATATCCCCGGGATTATCAGTCGGATAAGCAGCAAACAATGTTCCCATGGTAGCAAAACAGAAAGCAGTCAATATCACTCCGATAATAAAGGGAAATAAATTCACCGGGATTATTCCAAAAAAAACAAAACCTATCATAAAAGGAACAGATGCAATACCAATACTATAGAAAAATCCGCTAAGGCTCTCTCCTAAAACAATGGCATGAAGAGATATAGGTGCGGAAAGAAGCCTGTCAAAAGTCTTCATCCTTCGTTCAATAGGAATTGACACCGGTTCAATCGAAGAAGAAGAAAATAAGATTGTAATTGCAATAAGGCCGGGTATCAGGGTGACAGGTTCTGCAGGTCTTCCGACTGCAAAGGCAAGGAACATGAATAATGGAAATAATGCACTTGAAACAAGAATATTCGGTTTAAAGTAATAAATCGCAACATCTTTCTTTGCAATTGCCCAGGATGCATTAAGTTCACAAATAATCTCTTCTATCCATCCTTCAAACTTAGTCAATTGCAGTCACTCCTTTAGTCCTGATATCAAGACCGGTAAGTTTTATGAAAACATCCTCAAGACTTGGGCCATAGGTGTTCATTGATATGACCCTGACATTCTGACCATCTGCACATTCCATGATTGCTTTGATCAATAGCGGCGGATCATCAGTAATTAATCTGTACTTGTCACCAACTTTACTTATCTCATTAACAAGAGGCAGATTGTCAAGGCAGCTCTGGACGTCATTACTGTTTCCTTCCAGTGCCACCTCAAGAGACTGAACACTTTCTATGGTTTTTTTCAGTTTTTCCGGTGAATCAATTGCTGCAATTTTTCCATGGTTAACTATCGCAACCCGGTCACAAGTAACATTTGCCTCTTCAATATTGTGAGTTGTTAGAAAAACAGTGACACCTTTTGAATTAAGATCCCGGATAACGTCCCGGATGATTAGATTGCTCTGAACATCCAGGCCTGACGTAGGTTCATCAAGAAACAGTAGTTTTGGATTGTTGATAAGGCCCATTGCCAGGGTAAGACGTCTTTTCATTCCTTTTGAAAATCCTTTTACCCTGTCATACCGCCTGTCCCATAACCCGAACAGTTCAAGTAGAGCTCTTCCCCTGGATTCACGTTCCTCTTTTCTGATTGAGTACAGTTCGGCTGAAAACATCAGGTTTCTCCAGGCTGATATGTCATCATATACATTTGATGTTTCATGGACGATTCCAATCTCTTTCCTGGCTGCAATAGTATCAGTGACAACATTTTTTCCGAAAATTGTTGCTGTTCCACTGGTAGGCCGGCTGATTCCAGTGAGAATTCTGATAGTCGTTGTCTTTCCTGCTCCGTTCGGGCCTAAAAATCCAAATGTCTCTCCTTTTGCAACAGAAAAACTGATGCCCTGTAATGCAGTAAGATCTCCGAACCGTTTTACCAGATTTGTCACCTGAATGGCCGTCATGTTAAATCAAAATGTAAGTGTCTGACAGCCTGGAAAATGAAATATTCTGGACAGATCTTAGTTTTCATTA
>JAQVIE010000297.1 GCA_028695895.1 Methanospirillum sp.
TCCGTCAGGGGGGTCCAGGCGGTAGGTAAAGTTTGCAAATACCGGGCAGCAGATCAACTGATCCATGTCATCAAACTGTCCACAGTCATTTGTAACCCGCAGATTTACCAGATATTCGCCGCATGTAGTATAGGTTTTATCCGGTGGATTCTGACCGGAGTAGGTTGTTCCATCGCCAAATGACCAGTTCCATGATGTGATAGAGTCGCTGTTCGGCACCGAATAGTCGGTAAACCTCATAGTGAAGGGTTTTGAAGAGATCATCTCTTTTGTAAAGTTGGCGATCGGTGGGGAACAGAGACAGGGGACTGTGACATCATGAATCCATGAGTTTTGAGCTCCACACTCTGTCGTAATGGTGAGGTTGACAGAATAGGTTCCTGGTCTGATATACCGATAATGCGGATCTTTATCGGATGATGAACCAACTCCATCACCAAAGTTCCAGTTCCACCGGGTTATTGTATCTCCAAATATCTTGGTCGTATCATTGAACTGAATGGAATTTCCGTCCTCAAGGCAGGTGTAGGTGAAGTCAGGCACTGGCATCTGACAACAGGGGACAGAGACCAGTCTTGTCCATCTGGCTGAAGAGTTACAAGTTGTGAAGATGGTCAGGTTTACTGGATATGTTCCCGGATTGTCATATTCATGGATCGGGTTTTGCAGTCCGGATGTATTATCAGGCCTTAAATCTCCAAATTCCCAGTACCAAGCTTTAATTCCATTACCCATTCCCCTCGAGAGATCAGTGAAGTTTACTGTTCTTTCTCCGATACAATTGTAGTCAAAGTCTGGTACTGGTTCCGGGCATCCACAGACTATATCCCGAATTACATCATCACTGGTTCCACAATTAGTGGTTACAGTTAACCGGACTGTGTACTGGCTGCATGTCGGGAAGTTGTGGGTAGGATTCCGGTCGGTGGAATTTGTTCCATCACCAAACTCCCAGAACCACCGGGTAATGGCCACGTTGGGATCATTAACTGGAAGAGTTGAACGGTCAGTAAATCTGAATTCTGTAGGATTATCTGTGGTTGATATATCAAATGATGCATTCGGAGAAGGACAACCGGCGGTGATGTCCTGGAAGGTATGATCCCATGAGCCACAGTTGGTTGTGACTTTTAACCTGACAGTATAAGTTCCATGGGAGTTATACCGGTGTGTTACTTCCGGTCCGTTTGCAATCACCCCGTCACCAAAGTCCCATTCCAAGTCCGTAATTGTTACCGAAGGATCATGGGTTGATGTATTGGTGAATCTGAACTCTCGTGGGTTAGACATTGAAGTGATTGTGAATTTTGCATCTGGTCTTGGACAGTTACAGGTAACTTCCCTGATAACATCGTTCCAGCAGCCGGTATCATCCCAGACCCTGAGTTTTACCGGGTATGAACGACAATCGGCATATTCAATCCGAAAAGGATCTGGGGGAGAAGTATTGTTTGCATATCTCCCGTCACCAAAGTTCCATTCCCAACGTGTCAGGGTATTATTTACCGATGCAGACATGTCAGTGAATGTGAACATTTTCGGGTTATTTGGATAAGGAGTAATTGAAAAGTCAGATGTGATATCAGCAGGATCACAGATTACGCCTCCTCCGCCACCACATGAGACTGTCCGGGTTGTTTCTGACCTGCAGGCAATGTTATCTTGAACGATGAGTTTGATGACATAGCTGCCACAGGCTGAATATGTATGTGGGAAGGAGTCGGGAAGGTTTGTTGAATTGTAAGACCGGGGTGAAGAACCATCACCAAAGTCAAATATCCATTGAATAATGTCTGGTGACGTGGAGATATCGGCAATTATCGTCGTCAGGTAACTGCCGTTTATTGGTGTTGCACTAAACTCTGCTCTTGGATAGGATTCACAGATGCATGGCAGATTTACAGTTCTTGTACAGGTGTAGTAAATACCGCCATGAAGGTCGATGACATCCATCTTTACACTGTAATCGCGGCATTCAGAGTATGAATGACTTATTCTGTTCGAATCTGGCCATTTAGTAATTCCAGCAAATCCGTCTTTGGAAAAGGTTTCTGAGGTGCGATTGCCATAGTCAAACTTAACTTTCCAATCCTTACCATTCAGACCTGTATATTCACTTGAAGGATTCCAAGTGAAATAAACCTCCCATGGTTTGCGAGTAGATGCATTGTAATTATCATCGAAACAACTGCACCGAACTGATTCTGTGGTGACCTTTTGTGTGACAGAACAGGTGAAATCCTGTTCGCAACGAGTCTTGGTTATTGTCAGAGTTACATCATGAACTAATTTTGAATCGAGATAATCGTGGTCAGTGTTCAGATATGATTTGCCTTTAACGCTCTCTCCATCACCAAAGTCCCAGGAACAGTTTACAACATCAGAAGGATTTGCATCGGCATTGAAGCGAACCCTGGTTCCATCAACAAGATAACTAAACCCGGCGTCACAAGGTGCATCATTGCATGGGTCGACAGTTACATATTGGATTGATGAACTGGATGTGGCAGAACAATTAGCAGAGGAATTTATTACAGAATGTTGGACAAGATATCCCACTTTATTTGTGTCTACAGGAATCGGAAACGTAATAGTGGGATTCCTTTCAGTGCTTGTTACCGTTTTTATATTTTTCCCAGTAATAACCCAGGAATGTGA
>JAQVIE010000298.1 GCA_028695895.1 Methanospirillum sp.
CCTGGATATCCGGAAGGTGATCCATGCCACACCGATGTACCGGGTGTAAGACCTTGTTTCCTGATGCACGCCACCTCAGGGATGGTTGTCCGGTATGTGGCTGTGGCAAATTTGTTTTTGAAACAGGTAGAAGAAGAAAGGAGGAAGAACAGGATAAAAAATCCTCTCTGCCTGTTCATACCCGGCAAACCGAAAAATCACATATAAGTGTGTTAAAAGAAGAACCGGAAGTTCCTGATCCTGATTCCATAGAAAGCATCAGAATTCTTGAACCTGGAAGGTATGACCTGAACCTGTCCAGGCTTGCAGAATCAGATGACCGTGTAGTCAGGGTTGGAACCGAAGATACTTACCGTCTCGATTTACACTCGATGATTCGAAAGAAAAAGAAAGGGTAACTTTTTACATTGTTTAGGAGATATTATCCACGGCATACCCTTTTGTGGAAAGAAGATTGAGAACCCGTTCACGATGGTTACCCTGCAATTCTATAGAATTGCCTTTAACAGTACCGCCACAGGCCAGTTTACCTTTCATAAATTTTGAAAGTTCTTCAAGGTCAATATCTGTAGGATCCAACCCTTCAATAACTGTGACTTCCTTACCGTAACGGCGTTTGTTCACTTTAACATTAATTCGCTGCTGTTCTTTTGCAACTTCTTCACAAATACAGAGTTCCTTTGGTAGCCCACAGATGGAGCAGATACCACCATTCATTACTTATTCCATCTTATGTTTTACTATTAAATGCTTATCATAAAATATCCCGATATAAACCGGTTTTCACTCATCCATGTAATGGAAGTGGTTGTTGCAGTATAATATTCTCGCCGGGTCAACCTGAAAAGAATATGTCTGTCATGGTCCTGGGGACCGCCTCTCATGTTGGGAAGAGTACAATTGTAGCCGGCCTGTGTCGGATTCTCCGCAGGAGGGGGATATCGAATGCCCCGTTTAAATCACAGAACATGAGCCTTAACTCCTGGGTAACCGGGGATGGAGGTGAGATTGGAATTGCCCAGGCAATGCAGGCAAAGGCGGCTGGTATTCCGCCATCTGTTGAGATGAATCCCATCCTCCTTAAGCCAAAAGGAGATCAAACATCACAGGTCGTTCTGCTTGGCAGGCCATTTCATGATGTTCATGTGGGTGATTACTATAAGGAAACTGAAAACCTGCTTACCGTGGCATTAAAAGCTGCTGATACCCTTATGGACCAGTACGGGGCGCTGGTGGTTGAAGGGGCAGGAGGTGCTGCAGAAGTAAACCTCTTTGACCGGGATATCGCAAATATCGGCCTTGCAAGGGCGCTCAGGTTTCCAATTATTCTGATTGCCGATATTGAGCGTGGAGGGGTATTTGCACAGGTGTACGGGACTATTTCTCTTCTCCCTGATGATATCAGGCCACTTGTAAAGGCAGTGATTGTAAATAAGTTCAGGGGAGATTCATCTCTTTTCTCGGATGGAATGAAGATTCTTGAAGACCTCACCGGGGTTCCGGCGATTGGTCTTGTGCCGGTAACTGACGTGGATATTCCAAGTGAGGACTCACTTTCAATCGGGGATAAAAAAGTCAGAAACGCACCTGTCAGGATTGCAGTCATTCATCTGCCCAGGATCTCCAACTTCACCGATTACGAGGTTTTAGAGAGGTATGCATCAGTCAGTTATGTAAAACCCGGAACTCCGCTTTCAGGTTTTGATGCAATAATTCTTCCTGGAACCAAAAACACCATCGAAGATCTGGAGGAAGTGATCTCGACCGGGACTGGTGACGAGATAAGAAAAGCAAGGGACAGCGGTATCCCTATCATCGGCATCTGCGGCGGATACCAGATGTTGTGTGAAAAAATTATAGATTCTGGAACAGAGTTAAAAGAAGGGAAGTATCAGGGTCTTGGCCTTATACCGTGTACAACGACATTTTCCAGTAATAAAAAAATTACCACCCGGGTTACACGCATATCATCTGGTCACGGACCGTTTTTAGGAAGGATAAAGTCGGTGTCAGGGTATGAAATTCATACGGGAACCACCAGCCGGGGAGATGCAAAGGAGGCATTTTCCGGAGAAGGGGTTGTCAGCGAGGATGGTCTTCTTATCGGGACATATATGCACGGACTCTTTACATCGCCTGACATAGCAGCAGCATTTGTCACATTCCTCTGTGATCTTAAGGGAGTATCATGGACTTTGCCAGAACCGGGCAGGGATCCATTTGATGCACTGGCCGATCATATCGAAGCACATGTAAAGATAGAGGAGATCCTTCCTTTTTTTAGCTGATAACATTCATGATTGTCCGAAAACCTTCCTCCCGTATATCATCACAGACAACACTGATGACCATTTTCAGATCAACTTCTTCTGTTGCCCTGCTCATGGAACAAAAGGCGCGTGCAGGGGAAGGTATCTCCCTTCCAGGTATGACAAACCTGACTGAATGAACACAGAACCTGCATTTTTCGATATCTTCACGCTTATCCGAAAGGCATGCAACGGTTCCTTTCTCTACCGGAAGGGTTCGTACCATGTTCATGGTTCCTCGTCAGGAATGATAAGATCCATCTCCTCTGCGGTAAATTCAGAGAAATTTTTCTTCAGATCTTCAAGTATTGATACCTGTCTTTCCTTTATGAATGAGAGCCTCTCTTT
>JAQVIE010000299.1 GCA_028695895.1 Methanospirillum sp.
CTCACAGCCTGATAAGAGAGTTCATAAGTTCCAGGTAATTTAGGAGCATTGATCTCAAAATGCACGGTGTAAGACTGTTTGGAATTAATCCCCGGAGGAACAGGCATCCACTCAGGTCCCCATTGGGCGGTGTCACCTATTGCCCTGATACCAACTGAATGTGAATCAAGCCAGTTATCTGAACCATCATTAAGCAGGGTGATATTTGCCTTGTATGAGTTACCGGCCCTCATCTCTGTTGGAATGGAATCTCCCGTAATAATCGCATGTATTCCGGTGATTAGGGAAAATGGCGTCGAAACAGGAGCTGGTGTCATCACTCTGACCGGTTCTGGATCAGTTATCTCCGGCAAAGCAAATCCGGTCCCGGACGGAATTAATGGATACTGATCAATAAGACCTGACTCAATGTATGGAATATCGCCGATCCCGTCCTGGTCCGCATCAGGGATCTTGTGGGATGAATAAACCGGAACGCCGCCCTGTACCCAGAGATTTCCGCCGGTCTTCGGGCCATTGATAATATTTGTCTGGCTTACAGGTGTTTTATGAAGTACTATCCCATCACTGGCAGTGTTTTTGATGTTTACCTGGTTGTCAAGGATGTTATTCCAGACCTGTGTTCCTGTTGCATGATCAAAATGAATGCCTGCCACCTGATTTGCCTCAATCCGGCACCCGGTGATAACTCCACCATTGGTTTTTACCAGGTGAATGCCTGAACCTGTGTTCTCTGCAATAGTAAGATCCCGGATATCAGGAGAACCACCAGAAATGAAAATCCCCTCTTCATTTTCACTTATCACCGACTGCCAGATTACAGGTTTTTTAAGATCTTTTGACGTATACCCTATCCTTGAACCGGTGATCGTAACATCGCTGCATTTTATCTCCCGGTCAGATGCCAGTGCATCAGAAACTGACTGATCAGAAGAGCTATCTATCCCCCATGGAAACTCGGAAGAGTCAGCCCCTTCAATATATATTCCGGTCACCTCATTTTGTATGGTCAGGTTCTGAATACGGACACCGGTAACCGGTTTTCCTGCAGAATCCTGAAGTGTCACCCAGATTCCAACCGACGGATCACCGGTTATGGCAGGACTGATATGGTGCCCCTGCCCGTCAAGGATCACTGATGAGGATGTGATTATCACTCCTGCCGGGTAATTGTGAGTGATATTATTTTCAAGTGTATATCGCCCGGGCTCCTGGATAAGGACATAATCTCCGGTATATGTGCCTGATTCAGGAGGAAATGTTATAGGAATTCCAGGCACCGGGAACGAATAAAACAGCAGGACGCATGAGACTGCAATAAGAACTGTTCGGATCATTTCTTCTCCAGGGTTCAGGATATCACCTGAAAGATGAGTATTATAAAGGTTTATGACTTCCCTGTCCAGCTGTCTTCAGGGTAACTGTCAATAATCCTGATTCCTTCCTGGACAAGAGTAACATCAATGTAAGTTCCTTCAGGTTGTGCATGATGTTTAACAACACGAATCCGCCTTGTATTATCCCGGCGCTCTATCTGAAGGATGATTTTGCAAAGGTGGTACAGGCCGGTGCCACCAAGGGGAGCAAAATCGCCTTTGCTGATATCCATGTATACCTGGTTTGAGATTAGGACTGGTATATCATACCGTTTTGCATACCCAAGAAGTATTGTCATCTGGCGGTTAAATTTCTGAAGCGTCTCCTGGATATGTTCAAGTTCAGTCCGGTACAGCCCGGTCGCAGAATCCAGAATGATGATCCCTGCTTTATTCTCCTGAATTACTTTCTCGGACTCAAGAATCATCATTCCCTGCTGGTTGAAATCCGTAGGTTCATACAGGATCAGCCGGTCAGCAAGTAACTCTGCCTCATCACCTGCAATCTGGCTGAATCGTTCGGCAGAAAAACTCTCGGTATCAAAATACACCACTGTTTCACCCTGTTTCAGGACTGATACTGCTGCCATAATGCATAACGTGGATTTTCCGGAACCTGGCTCACCATAAATCTGGGACATCATTCTGCGTGGATAACCTGTCCCTACCAAACCATCCAATTCCACATTTCCTGACGATACTCCGGTTAATCTCAATTTTTTCCACCTGTTCGGATAATTTTCATTCCTTCTTCAGTTACAAGGTGGATAATCTCCCTTACCGGGATATTATGTTTCTTTGCATACTCCTCTGCAAATCCGTATTCAGGTTTTACAAGATAACAGGAATCTCCAATGTAACCAAATTTTACCGGAAACTGGATCTCTTTGCCATTTATCTGAACCGGAACATCCTGAATCTTTCGTTCGGCAACAAACCGATGAACAGCCTGGGTTACCCTGATTCCCAGCGTCCCAAGTTCCAGGGCAAGTATCTCTGCCAGAACTCCGGAACGGTCAGGCGGGGAGATAACCCTGATCAGATGGCCTGGTCTTCCTTTTTTCATAAGGACAGGTACTGCACAGGCATCCCTTGCTCCCTCCTTCATCACCCTGCTTAAAGCCGTCCCGATACATTCCCCGGTGATATCATCAACATTGGTCTCCAGAATGTCAACGATATCTCCTGACATACCTTTATATTCCATAAGAAAGGCCCTGAGGACATTCGGAGACTTTGGATCATCCCTGCTTCCTGCCCCATAACCAGTCTT
>JAQVIE010000300.1 GCA_028695895.1 Methanospirillum sp.
GGCCCGCGCCCGTCTTGTTCGTGATGGGAAAATAAGGCTATATGCGGTTCTGTCTGATGTTTCCGGTTAATATGTTTCACAAGCTGAACATACTATGATTATAACCGGTGATGGCTGTATTGTTACAACCGCATGATATCGATTCTTCTGTGATGAAAGCATATTATAAGGATTATCTAAATGACCCGTGATGAGGAGATCCTGAACCTGATTGAACTGCTCCTGACTGCCGAGATATATAATCAGTACGTCAACCTGGATGTAAATGACCTGACCCCGATTGCCCGTGAGGTATATGGAATCCATTCCATGGATGGGGAACGAACACCGGTTGTAGTAGCAGAAAGTGCCTTGCAGCGTGTCCTGGGTGTTCCTGATGCCCACCTCAGGCTGAACAAACACCCTCTCACATTGTATGAAGAATTTGGGCACCGGCTCAGAATAACTTCACTTCCTGCAGGTCTTACCTGGTTTATTAAAAATGGAGGGCGGTCAAGGATAGAAAAAAATCCGGCCCTTGCCTGGTACGCAGAACAGCAGGATCCTACAATCGGTATCAGGTACGAGGAAATCAGGGAGTCAAATCCCCGGTTTGAAGACAGCAGGATTTATTTGGATCGCCGTGTCTCCAGGATGCTTGCAGAAGATGACAAGCTCAGGTCAGGACTTGATCTTATTATCATCAGTGCACCAGAAGAAGTGGAACAGACTATTGATGATATCATCTGCTCTGTAGATCAGTTAAATAGGATAATCAAGCTGAAAGTTGCACTGGAACACCTGGAATTTCTTAAAAGCAGGCGGATATACGAGATTGGGAAGCTTCTCTTTATCGGTCCTCCGGGAACAGGTAAAACTTCTCTTGCTTTTGCACTCACAAGGGTGCTTCATATGCCTATTCTGGAAGTCAGACTCTCCATGGTTACGTCCCAGTACCTGGGCGAGACATCTAAGAATATTGACCGGATCTTTGATGTAGCCCGCCTGTTATCCCCATGCATTCTTTTCATTGATGAATTTGATTTCCTGGCAAAGAGCCGTGTCGGAGATGACCACGGGGCCATGAAGCGTGCTGTTAATGCATTACTTAAAAATATTGATCGTATCAGCCTGATCAGAAACAAGGTCCTCCTTATAGGGGCTACGAACCATCCACAACTTTTGGATGAGGCAGCATGGAGGCGGTTTGATGAAGTCATCCCCTTTGATCTGCCAGACCTTTCTACCAGAGAACTCATCCTTCGCCGCCTGCTCATGGATTCTGATACCCGGGTTGAAATAGCAGGTGTTGCTGAACAGACTGAAGGATTTTCGGGCGCCGACCTGAAGATGCTTGTCAGGGAAGCAATACTCTCTGCGCTTACTGATGGGCGTTCTGAACTTATCCTGGAAGATATTACCAAAGGAGAACTTTTGATCAAAACACGTGATGATCATAAGGCAAGGAACTGGATCTGATGGAAATCAGGATCCTTGGCTCAGGAGATGCTGTTGGGACGCCACATGTTGGTTGTAACTGTAATAACTGTACATTTGCAAGGAATGCAGGAATAGAACGACTTAGGACGTCTCTTCTTATTACTCATGGGAATCACCACATTATCATTGATACAACCCCGGACCTGAGGCGCCAGCTTTTACAGGCCGGCTCACCAAAGATTGATGCAGTCATCTGGACCCATGGACATTATGACCATTTTATGGGTTTTGGAGATTTTTATCGTATCCAGAGGATCCCTCCTGTGTATGGGGCCCCGGAAGTTCTTGCCTCATGCTGCCCGGTTTTTCACTTTCTTATAAAAGAAAAAAATCCTGTTAAGATTTATACTCCGTTTTTTATCTGCGGGCTTGAAATTTCCCTGATAAGGGTAGAACATCCGGACATTTATACAACCGGGGTGGTTGTGTCTGATGGGAAGACAAGGATTGCCTATACATCTGACACTAATGAAAACATTCCACCGGAGTCATGGGATCTTTTAAAGGGTGTTGATATGCTTTTTATCGATGGTCTTTTTACTAATTCTTATAAAAAAGTTGAAAAACATCTCAATTATGAAGAGTCTGTAGCCATTGCAAAAGAACTGATGGTGAAAAATTTTCGAATTGTTCACATGAGTCATATCATTCCGTTTGATGCCCCTTACCAGGGCTGCGACGGAGATATATTTCGGTTTTAAAAATTGCTTATGCGCTCTACCTTTATTTAATCTGAGCTCCAACATATTACAAATGAATATTACGGTTCTCGAACTCGGTGAGGATCTGGTCAGGATCTCTCTTGCCGGCCAGGGACATACATTCATGAATGCATTAAAAGCCGAGATCCTTACTGATCCTATGGTGGATGTTGCAAATTATGTCATTGAATTTCAGTTTTCAGATCCGGTCCTGACCGTTACCACTCACAATAAGGTTGATCCTGTTAAGGTTGTTCTGGATGCATGCAGACGGCTGTCAGGACATTGCGAGGAACTTTTGTCCTCACTTGAACAATCGATAAAAAAATAGGTTCAGGGTTTTTCTGTAAAGATAATCGAACCTGATATTTTTGCTATTCTAACTTTTAATTTCTGTCCGGGCCGGCCTCCGGCAACATAGACTATGTATTTACCAATTTTTGCAACTCCATCTCCACGCCTGGAAG
>JAQVIE010000301.1 GCA_028695895.1 Methanospirillum sp.
CAGACTGATATTTCCAAGTGAAATATTTCTGGAACCTGCCGGAAGCTTACCACTATTTTTATAACCGGAAAGCGTGATAGAATCGAAAGTCGGACTTACTGCATAAGTGAATTTATCGACCCATGATGGAGAAACTGTCCAATCCCTGATATGAGCCTGTGTTGAATTATTCAAATCTATTTTTACCATGTACGAAGAAAGCCCGTAATCTGCTTTATCTAATAACACATTCAGGATGCGGTAGTTCGAACTTTCAGTTACTAAGTTGATATTTTGTGGAACAATTATTACTTTTCCTGATGAATCAGGATTTTTTATTGTTATATTTTCTTTTTTCCCGGATCCTGTAGCTCCATACTTATTCCAGACCGATAGGTGTGCTGTGTAATTTGCAGCTGAACTGAATGCATGGCTCACTGAAGGCAAACCGGGTATATACTTGCCATCAGTAAAGTGCCAGCTCCAGTTTACTGGCTGTCCTTCAGAAAGATCTGTAAACAGGATGCTCTGACCGACAATTCCAGTCGGAGGAGTAACACTGAAATTTACAACAATCGGGGGATAAACACCTATCCAGTCAGTGTATAAACTTCCGCTTGACCCGGAATCATAGGTTGAATTGGTAATCTTAAGCACCGGGGTATAATTCCCATAAGAATAATATTTATGCGACAGGTTGAACCAGGAGTTATCTGATGGCCACCCTGATTCTCTTGTCTGGATTGTTGTATTTGAATCCCCAAAGTTCCAGACAGCTGAATCAATTAAAGTACCATCAGCAGTATTACCAAGGAAGGTTACATTGAGAACCGGTGTGCCATTAACCGGGTTTTCTGATGTTGGAGGGAATATGTCGTTTCCAAATAATATTCTGGGAGTCATATTCGAGTTTACAGTAATATAATCCGTATATTTAGTAGAACTTGCATCTCCACAGTCATTCCTTACGGTTAAATTCACTGAATAGGTGCCAGGAGTATTGTAGACATGATAGGGATTTTTGGTAGTGTTCGAAACACCATCACCAAAGTCCCAGTTCCATGATGTTGGAACATTTTCCGAAGTATCTGTAAACTGAACACCCAATGGAGATTTACCAGTTACGGGTGATGCAGTAAACCCGGCTTTGACATTTCCACTTACTTTTACATATCCTTTTCGGGAATAAGTATCTGATCCTGCCACATTTGATGCTGTCAGGGTGACTGTGTACGTTCCTGGATGGAGATACGTGTGAGTCACGTTTTGTGTAGTTGCATTTGCGGAATTGTCTCCGAAATTCCATTGCCATGAGGTCGGAGCACCATGATTTGCGTCAGTGGGAGATGTATCATTAAATCTAACATCAAGTGGCAAACAGTCTTCCCTTGGTGTGGTATTTACGAACCTGGCCAGTGGGGGAGCCAGGACCCTGATCTGCCTGGAACCTTTGACATTCGTTTCGTTATCACAACAAGTTCCGGATGAAGCTGTCATATTCACTGTATAAGTTCCCTGACTTTTGAAGGAATGACGAGTAGTCTGTCCAGTCTGGTTCAAAGTTCCGTCACTAAAGTCCCAGTCATAAGAAGCAGGGGTGTAATTAACAGCATATCCACTAAAAGTTATATCTCTCTTAATCGGGACATCAATAATTCCGTCTGAAACTGTCTCATTTTTATATCCGGCTACAGTAAAATTGGCACTCATGCCTGGGTTGCAGTAGGTGATGTCTACCGGATCACTAACAAGAATATCGGTGTAGGTATACAGTGTCAGGGTTGCTGGATATGTCCCTGGGGTAGTATAATTATGGGACACCAGCATCTTGACTGACCCAGTGTCATTTTTCGGTGTCCCGTCTCCAAAGTCCCATATTCTGTTCAGAATGTTCCCTGATCCGGTTGTCGTTTCGGTGAAATTTACAGTAAGGTTTGGATTACCCGTTCCACAGAGAGGATCTGCAGTAAATGAGGGAAATATCGATGACTGCCCAAATTTCATCACAAAGGCATCAGTACTACCCTGGAAATTTCCGGTGAGGTTACCTCCGTTATACCTCCCTCCATTATAAACAGTCTGATTAATCCATTTATACACTGGGAAGGCATCTTTTTCACAATCATCACCACAAAGCAGATTATTGATTGTAGGAGAACTGGTATACCCGGTCACATAACTTGTGCTACCATCAGGCGATATTGCAACACCTGTACCTACATCATCCCGATACCCGCCAAAGAGTGTAGAGGATTCAGCAGAGCGGCCATCACTGCTTATCACGGTAAGAAATCCATCTTGACCACCAGATGCCTGTTTTATAGAATTAACAAGTCCAGTACCCTTGGGGATTTGGGTAGACTTGCTGTAACCAGTGACAAAGGCCCTTCCTTTATCATCTACTTTGATATCATACCCCCAATCATCCATGCTACCACCAAGGTAGGTGGAGTAGATAAGTCCGGTTCCATCATCACTGAATTTCGTGACAAAAGCATCCTTTTCAAATGCATCATATTGCCAGCCCTTTGTAGTCTGCATAGCCAGCCCGACTGGGTTAATGGGGAAATCTGTTGAAGAAGTCGCCCCGGTCACATATGCACTTCCTGCAGAGTCAACTGCAACAGCATCACCATAATCATGTCCGGTGGACCCTCCAATATAAGT
>JAQVIE010000302.1 GCA_028695895.1 Methanospirillum sp.
TTCCGTATTTCGGCCCTGGCTGGTCCGGATTCAAGCATTTCTGCATGAAGCTCGGGATACCCTCCGCCAAGATAAATAGCATCCACCTTAGGAAGGTGATCCTGCATCGGGCTGAAATACACAAGTCCTGCCCCTGACCGCTCCAGCATATCCAGGTTATGCTGATAGTAAAAACAGAAGGCCGGATCTTTTGCCACCCCGATTGTTGCCTTGGGAGAAGGTATATTTTCTTCCTGCAAATGTATGGTGAGCGGAGGGGCAGAAGATGCAACCCTGATGATATCAGGAATGTCGCACGATTCTTCAATGATTGTGACAGGTTCTTCAGTCGTCTTTTCTTCGCCCATAACCAGTCCAAGGTGGCGGCTTTTGGTATGGAATGAAGGATCTTTTGGGACAAACCCAAGTTGTGGTATCTGTGCTCCAATTTTGAGCAGTTCAGCATGACGGGGACTTCCAACCTTGTTAAGGATGACTCCTGCAAGAGTGGAATCTGACTCGTAATTTTTAAATCCTGAGGCAATGGCGTGAACACTTGTTGCCATGCCATGAACCGGAATTACGAGGAGAAGAGGAGCTTTCAGGATTTTTGCAATATGCGCAGTACTTCCGAATGTTGTGTCCATGCCGTCATACATACCCATAACCCCTTCGATGACAGCGATGTCTGCTCCGGCACAACCGGTGTAAAAAGAATCAGTTAATCCTTCTTCTCCGGCCATTACGACATCCAGATTTCGTGAAACTCTGCCACAGATTCTGGTATGATGACTGGGATCGATAAAATCAGGTCCGATTTTAAAGGGTTGCACAACAAGCCCGCGTTTTTTTAGTGCTGCCATCAGGCCACGGGTGATCGTTGTCTTGCCACATCCGCTATGAATTCCTGCGATTACTATCCTGGGAATGTTAAATTTTACTTGTTCTTTGTCATGGATTTTTTGCATATTAATCTTAAAAAAAATCTGCAAGGGTGGTCCGAGTTGGATCAACATCAGACCAGTTCCATCCAATTGGTTCAAGAATTCGGGATATCGGTGACTTGAGAGTTTTTTCAAGCATGAGTTCAAGATCTGGTTTAAATTCACCAGGGACCTGGTCCCCGTATTCAAAACAGATAACATCAGTCTTTGGATATTTTCCGTTTACAGATTTTATGTAAATTCTTTTTGGTTTGCTGCCTTTACCAAAGTTGGTCCCAAGATATGTGTTGGAGTAGGTAGCTCCACGGACATGGGCATCATCTGTTTCGTAATCTTTAAGCTCTTTGCCCAGTCCTCCTGGTATTCCTATCTCATCAAGGGAATATCCCCCGGCACGGTAGGTCTTAATTATGTCACCAAGGTATTTTTTCATCTCCGAAAGGTCGGCGCCCTGAAGAATCCTGTTCATGACTTCTTTCATTACTTTTCGTGTGAGCAAGGGGGAATCTGAACGTTTTGCTTCAAAACCCACCATATCTGTCTCGTCTACAGACTTCCCTTCTTTCCAGATGAGATTTCCTGCATATCGTTTTTTCCTGCCGCCTTGGAAGAACCTCCTATAGACTTTTTCAAATTTTATTGAAAAGTAATGTTTTTCAGCATGTAATTTTTCAAGGGCAAATGCGTTATAACTCTCATTTAAGACAGCTTCAATCTCCCTTGCTTTGGTTATGGTCTCTTCAAGTGAGGTGGAAGGTATCTGAATCATGCATGAGTCTGTATCACCATAAATAACACTATAACCCATATTTTCGATTGTATTCCTGGTATGTTCGATTATTGCCCTGCCAACTGAGGTGACAGCAGATCCTATCTCCCTGTCATAGAGTCTGAACCGTGAATAACCGCTCACTCCGTAGTACGTGTTCATGATGACCTTGATGACATTCTGTTGCATGTCATAGAGCTGGTACTCCTGTGAATCGAAAGGAAACTCGTTTCTTTTATTCTTTTTCAGATCACGTTCCTGTAATAACTCGCTGATAATACTTCTTGTCAGTCCGTCCGGTTTTGAATGGAATTTAATTCCATTTGGTGCGGTTAGATCTCCGTTTGGATCTTTGGTTTCAGGTGAAGCATTGATGGTCATCATCGCCATAGGGTAAAGAGATTTCAAATCAAGGACAACCACGTTCTCTTTAATTCCTGAGCTTGGCTCAAAAACAGTTGCCCCTTCAAATTCGTCTCCTGGATTGTAACTTTTGGATGGCAGGATGAATTTTCCATGTGCCTTGCGGAGGATATAAATGTCAATTACGTTTGAGGAGTTTAAGGTCCGGTCAAGAGGACAACCCACATATCTCGCGATCTCCTGGTAAAACTCGATGATATTGTTCTTTTGGTTAATTTTAACGCAGAGTTCCACATCTTTAAAGTTATATTCAACAAGTTCACGTGGGGCTTCATTCCACATCCTGAAAGTCATTCCAGGCTGGTAATGGAATGCCTTGACATCACCGACTTCTCGTTCGCCTACTGCATCCAGACGATATGAGTCCAGCTTGGATGACTGCATTTTTTTGTAACCGGCAAGAAGATCAAAATCCACCCTGCCTCTGACTCCGGTTCGCTCGCTCATTCCAGGCAGCCGTGCCAGACTGTCAGGTGGCAGGTTAAGTGCCCGGATTCTCCCAAAGATGAAAGGCAGATCAAAGTCAGTGA
>JAQVIE010000303.1 GCA_028695895.1 Methanospirillum sp.
CATCAATGGCAAAGGTAAACCCGTCATGCATGATTGCGCGAATTGAAAGGCGGGTCATATCATCAATGAATCGTGCAGCCTGTTCAAATCCATACTGCCTTATGATACGATGGAGAATTGCTCCGTCAAAAGCGCCCACAGCTTTTTTATCAATAACGCCGGACATTAATTCTCCATCAATTATCTGCACATAAGCATCCCGTTCGCACTCAGCCCGTTTGCATTCATCACAGCCAATACAGGACGAGGCACGAAAAACCATGTTCAGATCGCCAGGTAGAATCTTTGAGAAGATCTGCTTATTAGACCAGTATCTTACATCATTCTCCACTTTACCTGGTTCACCCAGACGATCAATAAGGTTATTTTTGAGAAGATCTATGGCCTCCTCCTTGGTAAACCATCGGACAGTGTGGGTTAAAAGAAAGATACCAGAGATATGATCATGAATACCGCCGATAATCGGCCCTCCAAACCTTGGAGATAAGATATTCTCATGCACTGCTGCAAGCATGGCTGCTTCGACCCTGGCCTCTTCTGTCTGGGGAATATGCAGGTTCATTTCATCCCCGTCAAAGTCAGCATTATAAGGGGGACATACTGACGGATTCAGACGGAAAGTCTTTCCATCCATAAGCCTGACCCAGTGTGACATGATTGACATACGGTGAAGCGATGGCTGCCGGTTAAAGAGCACAATATCTCCGTCACGAAGATGACGCTCAACAATCCACCCTACTTCTATCTGGTCGGCTACAAAGTCGAGGTTTCCATCATCTGAACCGGTTCCTTTCACAAGACGGATGCGGCGTTTATCCGGCCTGATGACATAATTTGCACCACAAGGGTATTTGAGATCAGGCCGGTCAGGTCCGACTCTCACAATTCGCTTGAGTTCTTCGATATTAAAAACGGTAACCTGAACAGGAATGGTCATTTCGTTGGCAATTTTCTGTGGAATTCCAACTTCACTGACCGATAGGTTTGGATCAGGAGAGATTACTGTACGGGATGAGAAGTTCACACGCTTACCAGACAAACTTCCTCTGAAACGTCCGTCTTTTCCTTTAAGACGCTGAGACAGGGTCTTGAGTGGACGACCGGAACGATGACGTGCAGGTGGACAGCCTGCAACTTCGTTATCAATATATGTGGTCACATGATACTGAAGAAGTTCCCAGAGATCCTCGATGATCAGCTGAGGCGCTCCTGCATCCTGGTTTTCCTTGAACCTTTGGTTAATCCTTATGATATCAACCAGTTTGTGAGTCAGATCATCCTCAGAACGCTGACCATTTTCAAGGATGATGGATGGCCGCATAGTAACAGGAGGAACAGGAAGTACAGTCATGATGGTCCATTCCGGACGGGCCACACTTCCTACGATCCCAAGCTTTTGCAGGTCATCGTCAGGGATCTTTTCAAGACGGGCACGGATGTCTGCAGGGGTAAGTTTGTTCTCAATTTTTTTACCCCGTTCATCAGTAGTAATCTCGGCAAATGTGGTAGGTTTTTCAAAGTTTATCTTCAGCTGCTGTTCACCACAATGCGGACAGATACGTTCTTTTTTGACGTCTTTTTCGCTGACCGATTCACTTCCCATCTCTTCTTCGGGTCCGATGATCTTCTCTATCTCTTCATCAGACAAAAGCAGGCGCCCGCACTCCCTGCAAGTAACACGAAGTAATTTTCTTATAAGTCTCGTATACCCGACATGAATGACAGGTTTTGCAAGATCAATGTGACCAAAGTGACCAGGACATTCACCTGCTTTCTGACTGCAGGTTTTGCATCTTAGACCTGGATCAATCACACCAAGATGCAAATCCATCAGACCCTGAGGATATGGAAAACCGTCATCATCATATGTATCAGCCCAGACGATCTTCTTCACACTCATCTGCCTGATCTCTTTCGGGGAGAGGAGACCAAACTCTATCTTCCCGATCCTTTTAGGACTTGGCATTACTTCTCTCCTCTTTATACAACATCCTCAAGGTTGAGACGGGGGGCAATAATCATACTCTTCATCTCATCAAGGAGTAATTTGAATGCATATGACATCTCAACCGGGTAGATATCAGTCTCACTGCCACAGTTGAGACATCTGGTAATATTCTGTTTGCGATCCAGCATGGCAACCATACCACATCTGGCACACACGTACTCAGTAACCTTATCTGATTCTTCAAGCAGACGTTCCTTTAGAGCCATGGCTGCACCATGACCAATCATGACATCACGTTCCATCTCTCCAAAACGAAGACCTCCCTCACGAGCACGACCTTCTGTTGGCTGGCGGGTAAGAACCTGCACTGGACCTCTGGAACGGGCATGCATTTTGGAAGATACCATGTGGTAAAGTTTCTGGTAATATATGACACCTACATAAATATCTGCAAAGAATCTTCTTCCAGTAATACCATCCCACATTGCTTCGCGGCCTGTGTGTGAAAAACCAAATTTATTAAGGGAGGTACGGAGGTTTTCCTCTCTTTCTCCAGAGAAGGCAGTGCCTGAAATACGACGTCCTTCAAGAGAACCCACCTTTCCACCCAGCATCTCAAGCATGTGACCGATGGTCATTCGTGATGGGATTGCATGAGGATTAATTACCAGGTCAGGTGTAAGGCCTCCTT
>JAQVIE010000304.1 GCA_028695895.1 Methanospirillum sp.
CCCCCTCCACCTGCACTGGCCTTCACGATAACCGGATATCCTATTGAATCAGCAACCTTCGCAGCCTGGTCAATATCATCAATCCCGCCGTCAGTCCCTGAAAGAACCGGAACACCGGCCTTTTTCATCGTCTGTTTTGACTGGATCTTGGACCCCATGGCAGCGATAGTCTTTGATTTCGGGCCGATGAACATGATACCTTCTTCTTCGCAAAGTTTTGCAAATTCTGCATTTTCAGCAAGAAAACCATAACCTGGATGAATGGCCTCGGCTCCGGCCTTTTTTGCAACAGATATAATCCGTTCCTTGTTAAGGTAGGACTTGGATGGTGGCGCTGGTCCTACAGGAAAAGCCTCATCTGCATAATGCACAAAAAGTGAGTCCTTGTCTGCATCTGAGTAGATGGCAACCGTATCAATACCAAGCTCCCGACAGGCCCGCATGACCCGTATGGCAATTTCACACCGGTTGGCAATAAGTATCTTCTCGAAACACTTCATTCAACCACCAAAAGCACATCACCGGCAAGGACGGTGTCTCCGGCATCAACAAAGATCTCCTTTACCACTCCGTCCCTTGGGCTTGTGATTGGATTTTCCATCTTCATAGCCTCAAGGACCACCAGGGTATCGCCTGCCTTCACCGTGTTTCCTCTTCCAACCCTTATCTGAAGAACCATTCCCTGCATATTGCTTTTCACTCCGCCTGGAATGTCAGATTTAGGAGTTTCCGCTGCCTTTATCTTCCCCTGGGCGGGCTGGTCACCAATGGCAAGAATTCTGACGGTGAATGTCTCCCCGTCCACCTCAACCTGCATGGATGAAGGCATTGTGAAATCAGTCTCCTTTTTCGGGGTACAATCAGGGATCGGCTCCGGTCTTCTCTCTCCTTTCAGAAATGAGGGTGCGATAGCAGGATAAAGGATATAAGTGAGGACATCTTCCTCCTGTTTAATCAGCCCTGCATCAGTTGCCTCGGTCTTCATCTTCTCAAACATCGGTGCAAGAAGGTCAGCAGGCCTGACAGTGATAACATCCTCTTTTCCGATGATCATCTCCTTTATCTCGTCTGTGATGGGACCTGGCGATCTGCCATAAAGTCCTTTCACATAGTCTTTGACTTCATTGGAGATCGTTTTGTACCTTCCGCCGGTCAGGACATTGAATACAGCCTGGGTTCCGACAATCTGCGAGGTTGGTGTTACAAGTGGTGGGTAACCAAGGTCTTCTCTTACCCTTGGAATCTCATTTAATACCTCTTCCATCTTGTCAAGGGCATCCTGCTCTTGTAATTGTGAGACAAGGTTTGTGATCATCCCGCCAGGGAGCTGATAAATCAGGACATCACTATCTACCCTTTCGGCAACCGGTGTAAAAAGACCATTATACTTATTTCGGATCTTCAGACACTCGTTTCTTATCTCACGAAGGTCAAGAAGGTTGATGCCAGTATCCCTTGGCGTTCCCTGGACTGATGCAACAATACTCTCGGTAGGAGGCTGACTGGTTCCAAGGGCAAAAGGAGACATGGCAGTATCAAGAATATCAACACCAGCCTCTACAGCCGCATCATATGCCATCGGTGCAATACCACTTGTACAGTGACTGTGCAGGTCAACCAGGACATCTATCTCATCCTTTATATTGGTGACAAGCTCCTTTGCCACACTTGGCATGATTAGACCGGCCATATCCTTGATACAGATGGAGTCGCAGTCCCTGGAATAAAGTTCCCTGGCAAGGTTAACAAAACCTCTGACTGAATGAACCGGACTTGTTGTATATGATATAGTTCCCTGGAGATGGGCCCCGGTCTCCTTAACCCTGGTCATGGGACGCTCCATGTTTCTGATATCATTGAGTGCATCAAAAACCCGGAATATGTCAACCCCGTTCTTATATGAAAGGTCAACAAATCTGTCAACCACATCATCAGAATAGTGTCTGTATCCGACCAGGTTCTGCCCACGCAGAAGCATCTGTATCGGAGTATTCTTCAGTTCTGCTTTGAGCATACGCAGACGTTCCCAGGGATCATCGTTTAAAAATCTTATACAACTGTCAAACGTGGCCCCTCCCCATGCTTCAACCGAGAAGAAACCGGCCTTATCAATTGAGCGGGTCAGCGGGATCATGTCCTCAGTCCGCATTCTGGTAGCTATGAGTGACTGGTGTGCATCCCGCAAGGTTGTATCAGTAATATAAAGCCGCTTTTGTCGGTAAGAACTCATATTGACACCTATTATACCGCCAGGGTGCGGTTCAGATAATAAAGGTTGAACCGGATATAATAAAATAGTCACCTGCAATCAGGGAATAAAGGAAAATGGTGCATGAAAACATCCCGGTTAGCCAGTCTGCAAAGGTAGAGGAGAACGAGGGGCAATGTGTTCCTCCTGTGGTATATCCTCTTAGCGTGAGAAGGATGGCCCGTTCATGTGCAAGGTTTAACTGCCTGATGAGAACTCCTGAAAAGACCGCGGGGATAATTCTGGGAGTGAGTTGCGCCCCTTTTTGACGAAGAGCTACAGATATCCGGTTAGTTTCTTTTGCCAGCGTATCAAGGGAAGCCATGCTCAGCTCCCCGATAAGCCCGATATCAAACCCGGTTTTGGTTCCAAGGA
>JAQVIE010000305.1 GCA_028695895.1 Methanospirillum sp.
ATTCCGGTATCGCCTGAGAATCTGAATGATACGGTGTTTCGAAGGCCGGTATCAATCCCATACATCTTTTTGTGATAGGCATGCTGACGACGGAGTGAATAATCAAACTTAAAACATTCAGATATGAGAAAGGAGTCCTGAAGGTATCCAATCCATGATCGGATAGTCATGGCATTTTTAACCCCGATAGATTTTGCCAGCGATTGATATGATGCCTCTCGTGTCAGATTTGAATAGATATACCGACACAATTCTCGAAAGGGTAGAATCTCACGAATTCCATACCGGACGATTATATCACGATAGATAATATCTTCAAAGATTTGATGTAATATCTCCGGATCCTGGTATTGCAGAAATCCAGGAAAACCACCCTCTTCCAGATATCGGATAAACAATCGTTGAATTTCTGCTTCAGCCTCTGTTCCCTGTGGAAATTCTGATACTCCCATTTTATTAGAATATTCATCAAATCTGAATGGCCAGAGTGATATGGTAACATATCTGCCGGTTAGGCGGGTTCCGAGTTCAGAGCTCAGGAGTTGTGCATTCGATCCAGTAAGAAAAACCTGATACCCGTCATCATGAATTCTCCTGACAAATCTCTCCCATTCCGGAATGTTTTGAATTTCATCTATGAAGATGGTTCTTATGCCTGGCTGGTTTTCTTCGAATATTGTCATTATTTCAGTAAGATGATGAATTCCAATCCCTGCAAATCTTTCATCATCCAGATTAACATACAAATACGAAGGAAAAAAGTCAGCGAGTTGTCTGAGCAGGGTGGATTTCCCACATCTTCTAACCCCGGTAATTACAATTATTTGTGGGTGGTTCACATACTGTAAAAAGTCAATTCTCCTTTGTATCCCCGGTCTGGAATTTTTAAACCGTTGAATCTGGTTTATCAGGACAGTTTCAAGGTTGTAATGTGATAATGGATCCATATAATGGCATTATATGAATTGCTTTAAAACTATATATTAGTAATATATAGTTTCACTTCTGTAACTCTTCTCTCAGGACAGTTGGTGAAATATTCTTCTCTTTGAATGGTACTCTGATGGAGAATAATAAAAAATCAAATACAATATAATATATATTTATTATTAATTGAGTCGGGGTAACTGTTTTAAGTCTATACATCAAATTTTATTACTCCTGAAATCAAAAAATTTGAATTTCAACATTCAATCTTTGATATTTCGGATTTTTATTATTCATATTGAGGTTCCTATGAGTACTCACATCATTGAAGAATTACTGTCTAACCTGCCTGAAAAAGAAGTTCCTGTCCGTTCAGTGATGGTTGGAGTTCATTGGACTGCTGTATGCAGTAGTCATTGTGGTCTGGCCACTACCTTTGCTCCGGATAAACCTCATGATCACAGCACTCATGTCCGTAATGTAGGCAATCTCCACCAGAAGAGTGCTCAGGAACTGGCAAAGTATGCCCTGTCGAAAAATACCATGGAAGCAGGTATAGGAATTGCCGCAATAAATTCTCTCCTTGAATTTGATGAAAATGATGCGGTGGAAGTGAATGCATCTGAAGTTTTAATGGAGCAGGGTGCTGGAAAGAACGTGGCAATTGTAGGTCATTTTCCTTTTATTCCGAAGGTAAAAAAGGCTGTAAAAAATCTCTGGGTGATTGAACAAAACCCGGTAGAAGGAGATCACCCGGCTCATGCAGCTTCAGATATTATACCCCGGGCAGATGTAGTGGCAATTACCGGCAGTTCTCTGATTAATCATACCCTGGATGATCTTCTTGGGCTGTGTAAACCAGAGGCGCTTGTTGTCATCCTTGGCCCTAGTACACCAATTTCTCCGGTTCTCTTTGATCATGGAGCAAATATCATTGCCGGTTCTAAAGTTATTGATGAGACTGCTGTACTCAATGCAATCAGTCAGGGTGCAACATTTCAGCAGGTTACCGGAGTAAAGCTCCTGGCATTTACCAGTCCGTGATCAACTTATCTGTAAAAAAGTGAGGATGACATCATAATCATGTTTCAGAAATGGTATCATATAGGTACCACTCTGGAATCGGCGAAAAAAACTTTTTGTGATCATCTGTCAGGGTTTAAATAAGAGTAATTGCATTTATCTACGAATTTTTAAGATTCCTTTCCTTTGAATGTAAAATTTTATACCCTGTAGGTTTTTTTGAAAAAGATTTGGGAACCTCTCATATCAACCGAAAAAGGAAGTTATGATAAGACAACCGGTATGTCCGGATCTGTCTGGAGGTTACAAAACAATAAGATCTAACATGATAAGATTCCTCGAAGAATCGCCTTTACAGGTAAGAGCATCAGCCTGACCGGTAAAAATACCATTATTCATGGTCGTACCATTCTCACCGGTCTTTAACTCTTCCTTACAATATCTCACATGAACTTTTAAGTTATAATATTCAGTTTTAAGTCTGGTCTTTTTTTCCCGCGTTGTATAATCACTCTTCTTGGGAATATTCCAAAATATCCCGGAATTATTTTTTAATTCCTTAAATATCCATAATACTTCTGAAAAATAATAATTTTGAGATTTAAGAAAAAAATACAGAATAAATAAAAGAAAACAGAGG
>JAQVIE010000306.1 GCA_028695895.1 Methanospirillum sp.
AGCACCCGGCTTTCAGGAGTAGAAAGGAGAAATGCTGCCCTGCCCACTTCACGACAACAACCAAGAGTCGTCACCCTAATCCATTGATCTTTTGAGATAACATCCCGGTGAATTCTTCTACCTATTTTTCTTAAAAGTTCTTTTCTTTCCTGGTGAGCAGCTCGTAAAAACTGCCTTACCTGTTTTACAGTACTGCTCTCAATGGGAGGTGTTCTTACAACTTTTGGAGTCCACCCAATTTCACGAGTAATTTCACGAAGGGTTGTCCCATTTTTCCCGATTACAACACCTGGTTTTTCAGCCTCAATGAGAACTTCTCCACTGTCAGCCTCAAAAAAAATGTCTGATATTCCTGCATTTTCTCCGACAACATGTCTTATAGCTGTTGCAGCTCTTTCAGGATCTTCTAAAATAGTGGGACGGACAACGATCCGTTTCCTGATATCCCGTGCAAGAATTTTAATAAGATCATCCTGATCTGCGAAAGTCTTTGGATCGTCGGTATAAATTACCAGTTCCGGACCTTCAAATTCTACAGATGATACCTTAATCCCTTTCGGGACTTTTTTCTTAATTTTTTCCTGTATCTCTTTGAGACGTTCCTCAATAAGCATAAAATCGTCCTAAAAAAGTAATAAAATATTTAAAATAGTCTAATTTGGTGTTAAAACACTAATTTCTTCATCAGATAGTTCACGATAAGCTTCTTTTGTTATAACTACAACTGTAATTCCTTCTCCAGATCCTGCATCCCGCTTGATGGCAGAACGAAGAGCACGGATGGCAAGTTCGATTGCATTACGCTCGTTCATACCTAAGGTGTACCTGTCCTCCAGGACACCATAAGCCATGGGAGATCCTGAACCGGTTGCAACTATTCCATCTTCCTTTCCTGATCCTCCGACAGCATCAACTGAGAAGATTACAGGTCCGTTTTCATCGACTCCCCCGATTAGGAGTTGGACGTAAAATGGAAACATCCGGTTGCCATGGAGGATGTTTGATAGAAGTGTTGACGCAGCTTGCACACTTATTGGTTTACCCCTGCGGATCTCGTAGAGGTTTGCTTCAACAGTCATAAGTCTTGCAAGTTGTTGTGCATCGCCAACACCGCCGGCTGTAGTAAGTCCTATCCTGGATGCAACCTGATAAATTTTCTTTGCAGCTTTGTTGGATATCAGGTATCCCATGGTTGCCCGCTTTTCACTTGCGAGCACAACCCCGGTTTCAAAAACAATGCCGACCGTGGTTGTTCCTTTCATTGTATCACTCTGTTCGGCCATAATGGACTCCGGAAATAATGAGTAAGATGGTAAAGTATTGCAAAAGCAAAAATGCCTTAGTTACAGATAACCTGCAATAATTTATAGTTTTTTATTGATATTTTTCATCCAAGAGGATTTTAATAAGTTCCTTATCGAAGAGAATACTTTTAAGCCGGCTATCTCCATTTACAATCGGAAGTTGATCAACCCTTGCACGCTTCATTTTCAGGGCACATTCACTAACTTCGGCATTTGGCGGAACCATGACAACATTTGTAATCATGGCTGTTTTAACCGGACGGTTGGGAAGCTGTACACGAGAAATACCATAACTGATGTGATGAACATCACGGATGCTTTCCCACGTCCATTCATCGTCATCAGTGCCAGTGGTGGAAAGATCAGAAGTTTCCACTGAATCTTCAATCATGGCACATCTGATCAGATCACGCTCACAGATGATACCCTGAAGTTTTGATTCACGATTTAATATCGGGATAGCTTCAAAGCCGG
Source organism: Methanospirillum sp. (assembly GCA_028695895.1). GTDB lineage: Archaea > Halobacteriota > Methanomicrobia > Methanomicrobiales > Methanospirillaceae > Methanospirillum. The sequence goes on from JAQVIE010000306.1 coordinate 1,779, forward strand.
ATATTTCCATGATGCGCCCTACCAGAGGCAGGGGAGTCTCTTCCCAGAGTGCAAAAGTCGGACTTGTATATACTTCCTTTATCTCTTCTTCAATCTTCATTCGCGCTATTGCGAGGATGAGATCAGCGATACTGATAAGTCCTACAAGTTTTTTTGCCTCATCAACAACAGGCAGCCTGCGAATGTGTTGTTGTCTCATTATCCTGGCTGCTTCAGACAGCGTAACATCAGGACGAATGGTAAGAGGATCAGGAGTCATCAGGAGAGCAAGCTGGTTTTCTTCAGGTTTATGAAGAAGATCTTTTCTTGTGATTATTCCAACAAGTTTTCCACTTTTTAATACTGGAACTCCACTAATTCCGGTTCTTTTTAAAATTTTTAATACATCATCCCGGTTTCCAGGAATATCTACGGTGACAACATCAGTTGTCATGTAGTCAGATACCAGGGGTACTGGCACTATGTTCTCACCACCAGCACAGACACTTTGCTGTGTTCAACAACAAAAGAGCTGACACTTCCAATCAGAATACGGTCAATGTTACTCTTTCCATGTGAACCCATGATAATAAGGTCCGCGCCTGTCTTTTCAGCTGTGGAAAGAATTGAATCACCGGCATGTCCCTGTTCAAAGTGTGTTGTAACTTCAGTGTTCTTTTTTTGGGCAATTTCCCTGATTCTATCAAAGGCGGCATTCCCCTCCTGCTCAAGCAGGCTGTACATTATCTCAAACTTGCTGTCTGCCGGTATATCTGTAAAAAGCCCTGATTCTACGACGTAGACTGCATGAAGATTTGCTTT
>JAQVIE010000307.1 GCA_028695895.1 Methanospirillum sp.
TGACCAGCTTTCTCATGGTATGGATCTCAGGAACCGGTGTCATCTCGCAGACTTTTGCAATCGTGAGAACAATATCAAGGGCTTCTTCATTCATGGGAGAAGGTGGTTCTTCATCATTCTCAGCAAGGCAGGTTGTATCATAGGTCAGGTACCTGAACTGCCTGACATGCATCATCTCTTCCTCTGCAGCCCTGTCAAGTTCGCCCATCTCACTTTTGGTGGCCCTGAGATACCTGAAAAACTCCCCGTCTGATTCTTCGGTCTCACGTATAGTTGTCGGACACCTGCAGAAGAGTTTTTCTTTTGTATTAAGCTGCTGATGAATCTCAATTCCGGCAATAAGCCCGAGTGCTTCATAATCTTCTGTCATACTGATGACCTCCGCTTTATCTCCCCGGCAAGGTTACTCTCCATCAGCATTCTGACCTCTTCCCGGCTTTTGCTGTTGCCAAGAACCCACATAAGTTTCACAAGAGCTACTTCAGGAAGCATATCCTCTCCTTCAATTACACCAGCAGAGAGAAGGTCTCTTCCAGTATCATAAACCCGGTCACATACCCGTCCATGCAGACACTGTGATACCATAACAAAAGTCGTTCCTGCCTCTGTCATTTCCCTGATAGTGGCAACCATGTCTGTTTGTACATGTCCAAGTCCGGTTCCGGCAAGAACAATCCCCCTGTATCCATTCCATGCAGAGAGGATAGCAGGATCCATTCCCGGATAATACCAGACAATTGCACACTTCTCTTCCAGCTTATCCCTGAGGTCAAGCTTATTTGTCCCTCTTTTCACCGCATGGGAGGCAAGTGAGACTTCAAGCGAAGGATAACCCACTGAACCGATTATTTCATCCCCAATCGTCTGAAATGCATCTCTCCTGGAGGTGTGCATCTTTCTGACCTTTGTTCCCCTGTGAATTGCACATACATCGTCATTGGTAGTTCCATGCATGACGACAACGACTTCTCCAAGATCTGAAAGAGCAGTTTTTGCGGCACACAACCCGTTCATGATATTATCACTGCTTGGGCGATCTGCTGATCTTTGTGATCCTACAAAGACAACCGGAACCGGTGTTTTTAACATAAGGCTTATGGCAGCAGCACTGTATGCCATTGTGTCAGTCCCGTGCGTGACCAGTATTCCCTGTGCACCTTCTTTTATTTCATCATGTATTGCGCGGGCAAGCAGCTTCCAGATACCAGGCTTCATATTTTCTGAAAGGATATTGCTGACCTGGACTGCCCTGAACTGGGCAAGAGATGCAAGGCCTGGAATCGCATCCAGGATATCTGCTGCCTGAAACTGGCTGGTTACTGCTCCTGTCCTGTAATCTTTTTTACTTGCGATTGTTCCGCCGGTGGAGATGATAGAAATTTTAGGAAGCCGGGTATTTTGAACAATCTCTGTAGCCTTTCGTTCCGGCAGTTCAGAAGTTCCTGTTTTAACCAGGTTTTCTTCAGGGATTCCGATATTATATCCTGATGCAAGCTTGATTGTAGCCATGCCATTCTGTGATGAGATAAATTTACCATCGCAGGACAGGCCTTCAAGGGTGCATCTGACCATATCTCCGGTTTTAAATGTATTACTCATAATTGTGCGATTCTCCGTGCCTGTTTGAGAAGTTCATCTAATGATGCTGATATGTATGATTTTTTGTTTGCAATCAGTTCAATGTCTTTTTCAAGTTCTGTCCGGCGATCAAGCAGGGCATTTTTCACTGCATCTGGAGCAGGCCCGCCAGGCAGCTTCCTGACTGAGAGGGATGTGCTGACAGAGAGGGCTGAATCAATCTTCTCCTTTGTGACTCCAAGTGAGGAGAGGGTTTTTCCATGGAACTCTTCTGCTGCTTTGTTCAGATTTGCAAGGTCTGGCGATCCATCTCTTACCGCTTTTCCAACGATGTGATGGGCAGTTCTGAAAGGAATATTAAATACCCTTACCAGCGTGTCTGCAAGTTCGGTTGTTGTTGTTCCTCCTTTTCCCGCCTCTTCTGCCATACGTTCCCTGTTAAACTCTGCAGACTCTATCATCCCTGCAAGAAGGTCAACATCCCTTCGGACATTGGTGATACCACGCCAGAGATGGGGGTTGAGATCCTGAAGGTCGCGGTTGTAAGCCATTGGAAGTCCCTTGACAATAGTTATGGCAGATACAAATGTCCCAAGAATAGTTCCTGCACGCGATCTTAATATCTCTGCAACATCCGGGTTCTTCTTTTGCGGCATTATAGAACTGGTTGAGCAGTACCTGTCATCAAGGGTTACAAACTGAACAAATGATGAACTCCAGATTATGAGTTCTTCGCAGAGCCGTGAGATATTTGTAAGCAGCATGGTATCACATGCCAGAATCTCTTCTGCAAAGTCCCTTGATGCTACGGCATCCATGGAATTTATCAGGATTTTGTCAAATCCAAGCATTTGTGCCGTATATTCACGGTCAAGAGGGTACCCTGTTGATGCAAGGGCTGCAGATCCAAGTGGGGAACAATTCACCCGGCGAAGGGCATCAAGAAGCCTGTCAAAGTCCCTTGAGAACATATGTTCATATGCAAGCAGATGGTGGGCA
>JAQVIE010000308.1 GCA_028695895.1 Methanospirillum sp.
ACCAGGGAGTCAATGATTATTACATCGTCACCGGAACTGACCAGATAATCTACCAGGTGTGACCCGATAAACCCGGCACCGCCGGTCACAATACTGCGCATCCATACTCATATCCCTTTCATTCTACCTAAATGTATAACTGCAATGTTTGTCGGGATTGATCATGGAACGACTGCCATGAGGTTTGCCGGAGGAGACAAAGTCTATAAAATACCAAGGGCAGAGGCAGTATCATTTCAACTTTCTAATCTTACTGATCTCACTGGTGGGGAGAAAATAGAGGGATTTGCCGTCACATATTCTATGGGGGATAATTTTTCCGAGATAGTTCCTGCAATAACTCTGAAAAACCGCGGTCTTGTCAGCAGAGAAGGGGCAGGAGAACACACTGGTGGAGGAACCCGCGTATTTGACGTTATAAGGGAGAGCGGTATACCGGTAATTGCAATCCCTGGTCTTCACCGGGGTTCCAACACTGATCCACGGTTCAAGGTTTATTCCCATCAGGCCAGCCCGGAAAAGATAGGACTTGCATATGAGGTAGTTTCCCGTCTTGGTCCAACCTGTATTGTATCTGATATCAGCTCAAATACCGTCACCCTTCTGATTAAGGATAATAAGATAGTCGGCGGATTTGATGCCTGCGTGTTTGCCCCTGGCTGGATTCATGGCGCCCTTGACCTTGATGCTATCAGGGCAGTAGATAGCGGGCAGGTCACAGCCAACGAAGCTTTTTTACATGCCGGTGTCAGGGATACCCTGCCGGAACCTTGCCGGAACTCTGCTCTTGCGATGTTTGCAGCCATGGAATGTGCATCATTAAGACTTCTTGCTCCTGAAGCACCTGTCGCGTTATGTGGAAGCAGGGCCATGTCAGTATATGAGGAAATTGCAGGACTGCTGTCTCTCAAGCTGCTTGTATTGGATGAATGGACGGCTGCCAAGGGGCTGTCAAGGATAGCAAAAGACGTATTTTTAAAAAAAGCAACTCATATTCTTGGTATCCCGGTCAGGCTTTAATTTTATATGATTAATCGTGTAAGATATTCTGGGAATTTTCTTGAGAGAGTTGAGGATCCATGGGAGAGGTGGTCAGGGCTCGGTCACTGCGGCTGAGTTGATCGCCGTTGCAGCCTTTAAGAGCGGAGTATTCTCGCAGGCTTTTCCAGCTTTCGGAGTGGAAAGACGGGGTGCACCGGTCCAGGCTTTTGTCAGATTTTCAGATGAAAAGATCCGGCTTCGAAGCCAGGTTTATGAACCGGATTATGTCATTGTGCAGGACAGCACCCTTATTAAGGATGTTGATGTCTTTGCAGGAATGAAGAAAGGTGGTATTATTCTCATTAATACCAGCGGGGAGATAGGTGGTACCATTCCTGATGGAGTCCGGTTCATTCCGATTGATGCAACAAAGCTTGCGCTTGAGGTTCTTGGTGTTCCAATAACAAATACCACTCTTATGGGGGCATTTGCTGCAGCTTCAGGAGAGATAACTCTTGAAGCACTGGAAGAAGCTGTCCGTGAACGTTTCTCTGGTAGTCTTGCAGATAAGAATGTTACAGCCAGCAGAAAGGCGTTTGAGCTGATTAAGGGAGGTGTTTAAACCATGGCACTTCGTATCGGGTGTGCATCAGCCCCGGGTAAGGCAAGAGATAATAAGACCGGTTCATGGCGTATCTTTCGTCCTGTCTTTGATCATGACAAATGCACTTCCTGCGGGATGTGCCAGCTGGTCTGTCCTGAAGGATGTGTTCTGACTGATAATGGCGAATTTAACCCTGATTATGACTTTTGTAAAGGGTGTGGGCTTTGTGCAGAGGAATGCCCGGCAGATGCCATCACCATGGAAACGGAGGAGAAATAAATGAAAGCAATTCTCGAAGGCTCCCATGCAATTGCAGAAGCGGTCAGGCTTGTAAAACCTGAAGTTATATCTGCATATCCAATCACTCCACAGACGCATATCGTAGAAAGACTTGCAGAGATGGTTGCCGATGGTGAGCTGGAAAGTGAATATATCTGTGTTGACAGTGAATTTTCCGCTCTGTCTGCCTGTATTGGTGCATCAGCTGCAGGTTCAAGGGTTTACTCGGCAACTTCATCACAGGGTCTGCTGTTTATGGCAGAGGTGTGTTTCAATGTTGCCGGTATGAGACAGCCGATTGTGATGTCAATTGCAAACCGTGCAGTAAGTGCACCGCTTTCTATATGGAATGATCAGCAGGACTCACTTTGTCTTCGTGATTCAGGTTGGATACAGCTTTATGCAGAGGACGTGCAGGAGTCTTTTGATCTGCACCTTCTTGCGTACCGGGTAGCAGAAGATCACAAGGTTCTCCTGCCTGTCTTTGTCTGTTTTGATGGTTTTATCATCTCACATACCTATGAACCGGTGGATATTCCGGATGAGAAGGAAGTTCAGGCTTACCTTCCGGATTATGTTCCTGTTAATAAACTTGATGCAGATGACCCCCTCAGCATGGGAATGTACGCAACTCCTGATTATTACATGGAGTTCAGGTACGAGACTGATGAGGCTATGACCCGTTCCCTTGATATCTTAAAGCAG
>JAQVIE010000309.1 GCA_028695895.1 Methanospirillum sp.
GTCAGGGATGAAGGTGTTTATCCGGAAAATGTTGGAATAGTCATTTTTGCAACCGACAGCATGAAAACCGGGGGAGATGATATTGCATACCTTCTCTGGCTTATGGGTCTTCGCCCGGTCTGGTCATCGTATGGCGGAAGGGTTACAGGTCTTGAAATTATTCCTTTATCTGAATTAAATAGACCACGGATAGATGTAACTTTTCGGATAACAGGTCTTTTACGCTATGTTTTTCCAGGTCTTGTTGAGTTGATTGATGAAGGTGTTGAGATGGTTGCAACCCTTGATGAAAATGATCAGGAAAATTATCTTGCATCTCATCTTCGAAAATCCCTGCTTGAATCACTGAAAAATGGTATGGATCCTGATGAGGCCAGATCACGAGCATTGGTCAGGATTTTTGGCTGTCCGCCAGGAACATATGGTGCAGGTGTGGCAGATAAGATAATTACATCCGGATGGGAAGAAAGGCAGGATCTTGCAGATACATATATTGACTGGGGTGGTCATGCATACGGACGCAAATATAAAGGAGAAGCTATGAAGGATCTCTTCAGGACTCTTCTTTCCAGGCTTGATGTAACTGTGAAAAACCACAATTCACGAGAACTTGATATACTGGATAATGATGATGATTTCATGTATCATGGAGGTATGATTGCAGTTACCAAAGCGTACGGAGATAAAGATCCCGTTTCTTTTGTAGGCGATAGTTCTGATCCTGATAAACCTGTTCTCCGGACGGTTGAAGAAGAGAGTAAATTTCTGTTCAGGAGCCGCATTGAGAATCCAAAATGGCTTCTTGGTCTCAAACCCCACAGGTACAGGGGAGCACAGGAATTAACCTCTTTATTCGATTTTGCCTTTGGATGGGATGCCACTGCTGATGTTCTTGAAAAATGGCAGTACCAGTCACTGGCTGAAACATTTCTCTTTGATAAAGCCTGCCAGGAATGGTTATCAGAAGATAACCCTTATGCACTTCAGCATATGGCCGGCAGACTGCTTGAAGCAGTGGACAGAGGGATGTGGAACCCGGATGAAGAAACACTCGGTCTTCTCCAATCTATATACTTATCTGTTGAAAGTAATCTTGAGTCCCTGACTGATCCAAAAAGCAGAATATCAACGAAGGATATTTAAGATTTCTTCAATAAGCATGAGTGAACCGGTAATCCCAAAGATCGTTTTTGGAATTATCTCAATTTTTCCGGATGGAGGATGGGAAATATCAATATATCCTCTGCATATGCCAAGGTTTTTCATCATACTTCCAGTTGTTCCATCAGTAAAAACTATATCCGGATCCTTTCCTGGGAAGATCCCAAGACAGTTATCAAGGTAATTTTCCTGAAGGAAGTTTATGAGCTTTTCAGAGTATATCCTGCATGAACCATCAGTAAGTTTTATTCCGACAGGTATCATGCCAAGGTACGTATAGAGCCATTTTACAAGTGGGAACGCAAGAGAACTTTCCGCCCGTATGGCAAACCCTGAACCACGGGGGAGTCCTGAAACGGCATTTATCCTGGCAATATTGCTGGCGGCAGTTTTTTCTGCAGAATGAATCTCCTGGTTCACAACAAAGGGTTCTTTTCCTAAAAAGCTGCAAATATCAGCAATCCATGACCAGGTGGCATCAAAACCTATCGGTGCTCCGTCTTTTGGCAAAATAAAAGGAATTTTAAAATGATTATAATAATAATTAGCGGTTTCAATTGCATATTCAGGAAATACGATGGCATTTAGTAATGCACCGGATGACAAACTAAGATCTTCTGTATCTGATCCTGCCCCCGGAGTTGAAAGGACAGGTATTCCTGATTTTTCAAGGAGAGATGTTATTTCTTTTTTGGTTCCTTCACAATATCTTTGAAGGATTGATAAACCGATAAGATTAATTTTATTTTCGGGTTTTCCTGAGGGTTTTATATGTTCCAGGATCCTGACAAGCATTTTGTCAACACCAATTGGTGCTGATGATGAATATCCGGGAATTTCAACAGGAATACATCTTTTTTCCATTCCCATATCGGTTATCACTTTTTTTATGTCATCTCCGATAAGTGAAGCTCCAGGGGCGTTGATAAGGACTATCAGACCGTCCCACCTGTTTTTCATATAATCCAGAATCTTTTCCAGTTTGTCATGAGTTCCAAATATGTAGTCCTGATCATCAAGATAGGTACAGGGGATCCTTGATTGTCCAAAAAACCATGGCTCAGGACGAAGATATGGATCAGAAATTTCTGATTCATTCCTCTTAAGGTGAGCAATATGCCCATGATAAAATTTACATCCGGTAGGGCTGTTTAAAATTACCATGATATCAGGAATGCCCTCAGCACCCAGGATCATTCCGGTGAAAATGTCAGGATCTGTCACCCCTGTCATTATAGAGAATTCCTCCATCCTTCTGTCACAGGTCCAAAAAGAATAGAAGTCCAGTGTTTCATTGAAGATAATGCACCGAAAAAACCCACATTTGGACAAAAAGGAATCATTCCATATCGTACATTTGCTTTTTTATGATCAAGCCAGATAGTGGTTAATACAAGGTCCGGAC
>JAQVIE010000310.1 GCA_028695895.1 Methanospirillum sp.
GATCGTAAGCTTGAGATAACCAGTTTTTTAATTAAAATTGGTGATGATGCCATTCCTGAACTTGTTGCAGAGCTTGGCGATGAAGAAATTGCACCTTATTCAATGGCAGCTTTAAGCGCTATAGGTGAGTCTGCTATACCTGCTCTTCTGCCTCTTTTAAAAAGTTCAGACCAGGTTACACAGCAGTATACAATACATACCCTTACAGGGATTGGGACACCGGCTGCTGCTGCTCTTATGTCTTTAATGCAGGAAGATGATGGTCTTGTTCCATTGATAAGCAGAATACTGGCAGGAATGGGAGGTTCAGCCCTTCCTGAACTTATTCAGGAACTGGAAATCCTGCAGTCATCAGGACAGGAAGGAAGTAGCAGGGGTATTGCTTTAATGTCTCTTATCACCGAGATTACACTTTCAAATCGGGATGATATGAGGCAACTGTTTTCGATAGAAAACCCGAAACTAATCGCCATGTTTGAGCGGATCTTTATCAGCAAAGGTGAACAGATCCTGACTCCCCTTCTGGATGCAGTGATGTATGAGCAGGAAGTTCCTGACATGGTGGCTAACATTATTATTTCAATGCAGTCACAGACACAGTCAGCAGTTACAACCCTTTTAAAATCTGTCGGCCCAGGAGACAGGAGGAGGATAGCCCTGCTAAAGGTACTTGGTATCTTAAATGATCCAGCTTCTGCTCCTGTCCTGTATGAAGCATTGAATGATCCTGATCCTGATATAAGGATGGTCGCAATTAGAGAGCTTGGAAAATTCGGACGGGAGGCATTAGAACCACTGACTGATGCGATGAAAGATCCTGATCCTCTTGTTCGTGCTGCTGCTGTTGAATCACTTGGAGACATCGGTCTTCCTGTTCTTGATCAGTTGATTACTGCATTAAAAGACCATGACGGAGCAATCCGCGCCGCAGCACTGAAAGGTATCTCCAAAATAGGGGAGCCTGGCCAGTTTATGCTTGTTCAGACACTTGATGACAAGGATAGAAAAGTCCGTAATGCTGTTGTGAAACTTCTGGAGGATACCGGCTGGGAACCTAAATATACCACCGACAGACTCAGTTATCTTTTTGCAAAGGAGCAGTTTGAAGACCTAATCAAATTAGGACCTCCAAGTATTGACACTCTTGCAAGAGGGACGCATGATGATGATCCTGAGATCCGTGATAAGTCACGGGAAGCACTTGCAGTCATAAGAGACTCCATTCAGACATAAACAAAACATACTATCTGATTGAACTCCACTAAGTATACGTATCGGAGGAGAACTCATACGTCCATGAATCACATCATCTCTATTCATGATCTGGACAGAGATCAGATAGATAGGCTTTTAACCAGAGCTGGAAAAATAAAAGCTGAATTTGAAGGAAAAGAACCATTAAAAGGAAAGATCCTCGGTCTCCTCTTTTTTGAACCCAGTACAAGGACCAGAATGTCATTTGAATCTGCCATGCTCAGGCTTGGAGGCTCTTGTATGAACCTTGGCGGAGTAGAGGTGAGTTCAATGGCCAAAGGGGAGACACTTGCCGATACAATCAGGGTTGTTAGCGGGTATGCAGATGCAATCGTATTACGTCACCCAAAGGTGGGAGCTGCAAGGCTTGCAAGTGAATTTTCAGACATTCCAATTTTGAACGGGGGAGATGGGGCAGGCCAGCATCCATCCCAGACTTTGATTGATCTTTATACCATAAGGCAGTCAATGCCCCTTGATAATATCGATATCGGGCTTATCGGTGATCTTATGTATGGGAGAACAACCCATTCCCTTGCCTATGCCCTCACTCACTACAATGCCAGGATCCATACGATAGCACCTAAAGGGCTTGGACTTCCTGACTCCATACATGAAAATCTTGAGGAACGCGGAGCTAAGATCATTGAACATGACTCGATTGAGGATATAATAAGCGACCTTGATGTTCTCTATGTGACAAGGCTCCAGCGTGAACGTTTCCCTGATCCTGCCCAGTTTTTTTCCATCTCATCCGAATACAGGATCACTCCTTTTACTCTTTCTGATGTAAGAGAACATCTGGCGATTTTGCACCCTCTTCCACGGGTTGATGAGATAGACCCGGCGGTTGACAGTCTCCCATATGCCCGTTATTTTGAGCAGGCAAGAAATGGTGTCCCGGTCAGGATGGCCATGCTTACCGGGGTTATTCTATGACTGAACCAGAACCAAAAAGGACACTTGTTATCAGCACAATAGAGAATGGCACCGTTATAGACCATATCAGGGCTGGTGAAGCCTTGACAGTACTTCGGATCCTTGGCATTACAGGAAGCACCAGGGAACGTGTAAGTGTTGCAACTAATGTTACAAGCAAGGCTCATGAGAGGAAGGATGTAGTAAAGATTGAAAAAAGGGAGCTGAAGGCAAATGAAGTTGACCGGATTGCTCTTGTTGCACCAAATGCAACCATAAATATCATCCGGGATTTCAGGGTAATTGAAAAGAAAGGAGTAATTATCCCACCGATTCTGCTTGGAGTTTTAAAATGCCCGAATCCCTGTTGTATCAAGATCGGAAGAGCGTCGT
>JAQVIE010000311.1 GCA_028695895.1 Methanospirillum sp.
CCTTCCGGTACAGGGTGGTCAAGAATCCAGTGGTAATTTGCATATGAGAAAAAATCCTCTCCTGGATTGATTGAAAGGTTCATACCTGGCGAAATTGCCGTAGAAATGACATCTGCCGGTACCTGCCCGGCAAGAAAAAGGACAGAAATCAGGCATGATAAAACAACCCACCTGAAAAATACAATACTTAAATCTTTTTCAGGTTTTTTCATGCGCGACAGGTTCTCATTTGAGATAATATTGGTATTCATGGTAAGAGATTCCTTGTAAAACGTAAGTTGATGGGAAGCCCTCTTGGCTTATGACATAAAAGATGTAAGAACTGCAATGGACCCGTTGGATAACCAGTATCAGTTTGTTCTTATCATCATTTTTATATCACTCATTATCGCTGCAGGAATATCTGTTTTATTTACCGCAGGGCCCGAACCTGATCAGAGATCGAATTCTTTCGTATATTTGGATGTTACTGACAACATAGGACAGAACCAGGCTAATACAGAAAGCTGGATAGTCAGGATCCTCTGGGTAGATGATCAGAACCTGACCTACTCATTCCAGGATTATCCACAGGAAACAAGACCTGATCCTGATTTATATTCGTTTACCGGAGAACCACCTGCCAGTGCACAGGCGGCCATGATCAGGTTTCTCTCATGGGATGGAAATACTGAACGTACACATGGAGCGCGGTATATAATGGACCAGGAGATGGTAACATCTGTTCTTAACCGGTACAGTCTGATGGCTTCACTCTCTCCTGTGCCGGAAGCAACACCTGCAAAAATCCATACACCTGTGCCAGGAACTCCCGTCCCCGGGATGTTGATACCAGAATCAGGAGTAGTATGCAGAAATAATGATGGTTCTTTTACTGCAAGTTTTGGTTATACATCACGGCATGATTATCCTGTTTCACTTCCGGTCGGGGATCAGAACCGGTTTTATCCTGGTGAGGCAGACAAAGGTCAGCCGGTTCTTTTCATGCCAGGTAACCATCATAACGTTTTTTCTGTCACATATCCGGGAGATGCAACAAACCAGGTCTGGTCACTGATGAACAAACTGGTATCTGCCGGAACAGTCCCGGAAGTGAACGCATCCATAACAATTGAACCTATGTCCGGATATGCCCCTCTTGAGGTCAGGTTCAGCCAGCGTTCAACAGGTTCGGTATCTGACAACCCGCTGTCAGGATCCTGGGATCTTGGGGATGGAACAGGTTCTTCGGCTATTGAACCCTTTTACCACAGGTATGAAAATCCCGGAAGATATTCTGTCAGTTATACAGTCAGTAATGTCTGTAGTTATGCACGTGATACAGGAGTGGTCCAGGTACACAAGGCATCATTCACCTGGAACATTACCAAAGATGATTCAACAATAAAGTTTCAATCAACATCCGGAGGAGATCCCTCTGTCTGGTTCTGGAATTTTGGTGATGGTTATACCTCATGGGAAGAAAACCCTGTTCACACCTACCAAAAACCAGGGATTTACAATGTCGGACTGACTATTTCTGGTGAACATGGCAGAGGAACCGCGGTCCATACCATAACCATCCCGCCAGAGTAAAATGTCTTGAAAAGTGTATTATTCGGCAGCGGGAACTTACTTATAGAAAAGTTTTACCAGGTTTCTGTTTTAGTCGGAGGGCTTAAGAACTCTTTTTACTGCACCCAGCAGATTATCTGCAATATAGGGTTTTACAACATATCCACGGGCCCCCATGCGCTTTGCAAGATCTACCATACTTTCTTCGCCAACTGATGTGCACATAATTATTTTTGCATCAGGAGCGTCCATCCTGATTCTCCGCAAAACCTCAATGCCATTGATATCTGGCATGATAAGGTCAAGCATAACCAGGCAGGGCTTTAATGCATGAAATTGCCTGACTCCCTCTTCGCCACAAGAGGCCAAACCAGCTATCTCGTACCCTGCAGAGAGCAGAATTGATCTGAGAAGATTTCGATCAAAATCTGTATCATCAATAATCAGGATTCCCATTGATATTTATCCCACAGTTTATAATATTAAAAATTCCATACATTCGCCCGTGCCGGATCAGGAGCACCGATTACTTCCTTTACAGTAGCAAGAAGGGATTTAGCCTGAAATGGTTTGAGAATATATCCTTTTGCTCCATATCGCATGGCAAGGTCAACAACCGGGTCAGAGTTGGCTGATGTGCAGATCAAAGCCTTGGTTTCGCGATTTTCCTTCATCAGTATTGAAAGGACTTCCATCCCGTTCATCTTTGGCATCATAAGATCGATGGTGACAAGATCAGGTTGAAGTGTTTTGGACAGTTCAACTCCTTCTTCTCCATTTCTTGCAGTTCCAACAACTTCATAACCTGCAGAAAGCAGGATAGAGTGAAGCACTTTTCGATCAAGATCCTCGTCTTCAATTATTAGTATTGTTGGCATATCATACTCCTGGTAATTTATTGCCCTGTTCCTTCTGGGAATGTAAAGAAAAAGGTAGCACCTTCTCCTTCTTCACTTTCTGCCCATATCCGTCCGCCATGCCGGTTAACAATCCTCTGCACTGTGG
>JAQVIE010000312.1 GCA_028695895.1 Methanospirillum sp.
AATGTCCGGGATTGAACGGAAGGATATCGGATTTGTTGAAGTGCATGACTGTTTCACTATTGCTGAAATTTGTGCAATAGAGGATCTCGGGTTTTGTAAGAAGGGTGAGGCAGGAAAACTGACAGAAGAGGGACAGACTGCAATTGGCGGAAAAATACCTGTCAACCCAAGCGGGGGTCTGAAAGCATGTGGCCATCCGGTAGGAGCTACCGGAATCAAGCAGGTTTATGAGACAGTAAAACAACTCCGCGGTGATGCGAAAGAGAGACAGGTGGATACGGATATAGGAATGACCCACAACGTGGGCGGTACTGGTGCCACGGTTGTATGTCACATATTTGGGAGGAAATAAGATGTCAGTTGCACGATTCTGGAGAAAGCAGCAGAACCGGTATAACCTGATTGGAAACCAGTGCACTGTCTGTGGTAAATATTTTTATCCGCCCCGCGGGTTTTGTCCTGTATGCAGGAGAGAAGGTAAGATTATTGAACACCAGTTCAAAGGAACTGGAAAAGTAGTTACTTATACCATCATAAGGAGTTCATCAGGAAATTTCAAGCTCCTGACTCCTTATGTGCTGGCCATAATCGAGCTGGACGAAGGTTCACGGCTTACCACTCATCTGGTCTGTGACATTGACAAGGTATACATTGGTATGCCAGTAAGACGGGTCTTCAGGAAACTGGGAGAAGAAGGATCCAGCGGCGCAATCTTCTATGGAACAAAATTTGTTCCTGCTTAACCATTTTTTCACTGAATTTCTGTTTTAACATCTTATTTGTATTGTCCATACTATGAGTTTACAGACAATGTTCGGGATATGTCGATGGAACCTACGTTAATTATATAACCTAATGATGAGTATTATTATTTATCACACCGCCATCCCCCAGGGTGGCAGGAGAAAAACCGGATTAATCACCGGATGTTTTTATCCCGAACTTACAAGCGTTCATTAATATTTCCTCCTCCGGATCGGGGATAATTCCCCGATTTTTCACGAAGAACATTGTTTTTTGTCATTATTCCGCCATATTCAGAGTAAATATAAAAGCATAATTCTGATGAAAAGTAATAACATCAACCCGTGAGAATAGATAATCTATATGGCAACAAGGACGCTCAATGTTGATCCGTTTGAAATAATTCAGTCTATTGATGAACCTCTTTTTGTGTTAAATGATAAGTTTGAAGTAGTTTTCGGTAATCGTGCTTTTGATCAGACATTCAGTGTAAGCAGGGCTGATATCGAAGGTAAATCAGTGTACGGAATTGGAAATGGTATGCTGAATACTCAGCTAATCAGACAAACGCTCGAAAGTCTGAAAAACGCTGGAACTGAAGTAAAACGCTTTGAAGTTGAAATTACCATTCCAGAAGGAAAAAAATCTTTCGTTGTAAACGCCGGGATGATGAGGCGGTATGGTTCTTCAAATGAGGATCAGTTCCTTGTGAGGTTTGAAGATATCACTGATCAGCTTGCAGCCGAGTTATCAATCAGGGAGAAGAGTGCTGCAATCCTTGAACTGTCCACACCGATTACCAAGATCTGGGATGAAATTCTTGTTCTTCCAATGATCGGAACACTCGACACCGAACGTGCAAACAAGATGATTGAGCAGCTTCTTGATGCCATCAGCCGGGAGAGGGCCAGGTCAATTATTATGGACGGAACCGGAATTACCCACATCGACGAATTGGTCGCAACTCATATTATCAAGGCAACCACAGCAGTAAAACTTCTTGGTTCACAGGTGATAATGACCGGCGTAAAACCTGAAGTAGCGATGATGATGGTAAAACTGGGCATAGATCTAAAAGATATCGTAACACGCGCAACACTCCAGGAAGGAGTTCAATATGCCCTGGACTCACGCGGATACATGGTCGTCAGCAAGTCAAGCATTATGTCCGATGAGCAGACATTCCAGACATCTTCACCAAGGCAGAACGGACAGGGAACAAAACCTACAATTCGTATTGTTAACCCTTATCGTGAACCCTGATCTCCTTTTTCCTTTCCTTCTCCAGACATTGATATGAAACCAGTGAAATTCTCATTTCATGGATATTGATCGAAAGAAGATCGGACAACAATCATTGAAATTTAATCTGAAATATCGGAAGAATTAATCATGAAGATATTGCTGTTCCACGATGTTTTGAAATTGAGGACAAACTGCATTTTCACCGGATTTCGAAAGCCATTACCATGTAATTATTGTGTCCATTTTTCAAAAGGAACATTATACATTTTTGTGAGGAATTTTAGGTGATCGTCTGATGATACAATTGTGCATCTATGATTCTTCCCAATAACCAAAATAAGAATATCAATATCAGGAAAGTTCTTCCCTTTTGCCTTAACCTGACCATAGACAGATGCAGCTTCTTGAATGATCTCTGGCTTGATTTCTGAAATATGTTCAAACTGTTTGATTAATTCATCAAACTGATGAATTCGTATTTGTTCATGAGTTTTTTGCACCTCATTTGATTGTTTTGAATAGTATGCGAGATAGTACCCCCGTTTTACTTCATACTCAACAAG
>JAQVIE010000016.1 GCA_028695895.1 Methanospirillum sp.
CTCTTTATGGACTCCGCCCTGGTGCAGCCCTCCAGAAGCAACCGGGAATGTTTGTCTGAGATCAAAGAATGGTTCGGTCATGGCCAGGTTATCACCGCGCAGTTCTGATACATCATGTTCCATCTTTCCTGATACAGTGCCGGTGTGCAGCTGGTCTCCTCCAAGCATCCTGACCAGACGGCAAAATGGTCTCATTGCAATCCCATGCTCAGGGTTTCGGGTAATTGCGGCGTGCATGGTCCGGTGAACATGAATTGGAAGATTTATTCCTGAGTCCTCGGCAACTGCCCTTACCGCGTCAAAACCACAGACGATAACATCTATCATGAGCATGTTGGCGCCCATTCTTGCTGCCTCGCGTGCCCTTTCCACAATCCTGTCTCCTGCGGTGGAAATATTTACGGCATAAAGGACATTCCTGCCTGTTTCGCTCTTCACCTGATCAAGATGCTCCATGATGAGAGGAAGGCGTTCTCCAAGTGGACAGAACTTCTGGTCTGTCAGGGTTTCGTCATCCTTGATAAGATCTACACCGCCTATTGCAGCTTCATATGCTACTTCAGCTGTATCCTTCGGGTTCAGACCTACTTTTGGTTTAATAATTGTTCCGACATGAGGCCTGTCCACGGTCCCTGTCAGTTTTCTGATACCTTCGATGCCGAATTTTGGTCCTTTGAACTGGACAATATCACGGGAAAAAGATATATCCAGGAGTCTTACTGCTGCCAGGCGTGAAAGTCCGAAGAGGTTTCCTGCAAAAACGGAGAGGTACTGGGGAATATTTCCCGGTTCAAAGATCTCTGCCGGATATCTGATAGTACAGGTATATCCCGCACCATGAGGTTCAATTTCTCCAATTTCACCATCAAGGTAACGGACATAGTTTTGTCTGGTTGATATGTCTGTCCAGGTTCCGGTTGTCTGTTCTTCTGCTATTGCCTGCGCAGCCCATTCCGGGCTGACATCTTCTTTTGGCCTGAAATAATATGTCGCAGCAATGTCTGTCATTTTATTCTTCCTCGCAATAGGGGAGATCTGACGTCATGTCTTCGTTGTCCCAGTGAAGTTGTTCCTTAATGACAGTATATGCCATTTCTGGGGGATAAACTCCGGCTTCTGTTATGATAAGGTCTACATAATCGGCAGGAGTTATATCAAAAGTGGGGTTTCTTACTGTTACATTCGGGAGCGCGTTTTTCATCTCTGCAGGGATGACTTCATCAGATGAACGTTCTTCGATAAGTATTCGTTGTCCAAGAATTGTCCATGGTGCAAATTTGTATGTTTCCGCAGCAACCAGAAAATTCACCCTTGCCTCATGGGCTGCAAGGGCAATCTGTGAGGTTCCTATCTTGTTGACAACCGAGCCGTTGACTGTTATCGCATCTGCACCGGTTATGCAGAGGTCAACTTCTTTCATAAAGTACCTGGCTGCAGAATCAACGATAAAATTGGTCTTAATTCCTGCATCTGACAGGGTCTTCGCTGTGATATGACCCTGATTCCTCGGTCTGACTTCAGTTGCATATACTTCAATGTCCATGCCCTGCCTGTGAGCCATGAGAATACATGCCAGCGCAGCTTCGGAGTTACAATGCGTAAGAACTACATCACCATCCCTGATATGTCTGGCTCCGATTGTTCCGATCCTGGAGACTGCCTCTTCTGATCTTTTCATAAATGCCAGAGCCCGCTTTTCAAGATTTTGTCTGGCAGAAAGAAAGTCGGATTCATTTTTCAGAGGTCTCATGACCAGGTTTACCGCATTTGGAAGTGATACCGCGGTTGGCCTTGTTGATACAAGAAGGTCTGCTGCTTCATTCATCTTCTTGCGGTAATGGACGAGATCTGTGGTTTTTTCTTCCATGGAATGAACGTACAGGGCATTTGCCGCAGCACGGGCAATTCTGCCTGCTCCTCTTATCTCCATGGTCCTTATTTTCCTGGCAGTTTCTTCAAGATTCATATCTTTTAAACTCTTTTTTTCAGAATAACCTTTTTTTTACTGAATGTGAAATCAGCCAAATGGTATTATCTGCATGTATTCAGTATTTATCATAGAGCCCTCATGCAAGTTGCTGTTGTGTTTGACAGTGCCGGAACCCTGCTTAGAACTTATCGGGTTGTGAAAGATGTACAATCTGGCGAACTGCTCATGGACATCGAGACCACCATGTTAACCTTTGAAGATCCGGATCGTGTTTTGTGCGTCCTGCATGGACGTACCCGGGATTTTATGAAGGTGGCTCCCGGGATCCTGGTTTCAGACTATTTAAAAGAACGCCGTATTGGATTTGGAATATCCTGTACAAGAAAGGTTGTTGAAAGAGAGACTGTAAAAGCCATTCTGCGTGATGACAAGAGTGCAACACTTGGGGATTTGCAGGAGTGCATGCAGATTATCTGGCCAGAAATTAAGGATAAGGAGATTGTTGCACTAAATAACGGACTGATTGTTCACACCGGGCGCAAGATGATTGAATTTTGTGTGACTGCAGGTGGGACGCCTTTTCCAGGAGCAAAAGTAACTGTTACAGCTCTTCACCAGATGGGGGTGTTTACTTATATCGCGTCAGGTGACCGGGAAGCCAAGCTGGAACGCATGGCTGATTACCTTGGAATACCCCGTGACAGGGTGTTTGGTGTTGCTACCCCGGCGATGAAAGAGAAGATTGTCCTTGATTTGAAACAGCAGTATGACATTGTTGTGATGGTTGGTGATTCCATCAATGACCTGAAGGCAATGCGTGCTGCTGATATATCTGTTCTGAGTTATGAGCAACAGTCTGTAAAACCTTGTGAGCTAAGCTCAGAAGCAGATTGCCGCATACGTGACCTTCGGGCGGTTCCGGATATCATAAAGGAAGCTATGAAAAAATCGTGATATCACAGGTAATTTGCCGATCGTGAAATTGCGTATGCAGAAATAAAGATGTAATATGCATCAGCGCTAACCATACCTTACGAAAGGTGTTTGCAAGATGAGACCCCTGATTACGGTTGATAACCTTACTATGGCCTTCGACGGAAAGGAGGTCCTGAAAAATATATCCTTTACTCTTGAGGAAGGAGAAATACTTGGTATCATTGGCAGGAGCGGTGCAGGGAAGACAGTATTGATGCATCTTCTCCGGGGTGTTGACCAGCCTCCGACTTCCGGTAAAATTATCTATCATATGGCTGTTTGTGAATCCTGTGAGTACGTCACGATTCAAAGCCATGCAGGAATGCCTTGCCCTGTGTGTGGCAGGGCAATGGCTGCTCAGGATATTGATTTCTGGGATCCCGAAAATGAAACCCTGAAACGGCGGATCATGAAAAGAAATGCCATCATGTTTCAGCGAACATTTGCATTGTACGGGAATGATCGGGTAATTGATAATGTTATACGCGCTTTAGACGATGTCGGATACCCTCCTGAAAAAACAATAGGCCGGGCAGCAGATCTTATTGACCAGGTCCATCTTTCACACCGGATGATGCACATTGCCAGAGATCTTTCCGGGGGTGAAAAACAGCGGGTAGTGCTGGCTCGGCAGCTCGCAAAAGAACCCTTCTGTCTTTTTGCTGATGAACCCACCGGAACGCTGGATCCCAAGACTGCCAGCCTGGTTCACCACATGCTTGAAACGGCGGCAAAAAGCACCGAGATGGCCATGGTTGTGACATCACACTTCACCCAGATTCTTGAAGATGTGGTGACAAAAGCTATTCTCCTTGAAAATGGTCAGATAAAAAAGATTGGGTCTCCGGAAGAGGTTATCAATGTCTTCATGGAAGACTATTCCGACCTTGAAGAGTTCTGTGAAATAGAGCATGGCCAAAAGATCCTGATGGCACGGGATCTTTCCAAACGCTATATTTCCGTGGACCGTGGTCTTATCAAGGCCGTTGACATGGTCAAGTTTGAAGTTTACCACAAGGAGATCTTTGGTATCATCGGAACATCTGGTGCCGGTAAAACTACTCTCTCCAAGATGATTGCTGGTATTATCGAACCAACAGATGGAGAATTGAATGTTCTTGTCGGAGAAGACTGGGTTGATATGACAAAACCCGGGTTTGATCTTCGGGGCAGGGCAAAACAGTACATTGGTCTTTTACACCAGGAGTACGATCTCTTCCCTCACCGGACCATCCTGGATAATCTGACTGATGCTATCGGACTTGAGTTCCCGAAAGAACTTGCCATGCGTAAAGCGATTATTACCCTTAAGATGGCAGGATTCACCCAGGAAAAAGCACGTGATGTTTTAGAACGTCTTCCGCCAACCCTCAGTGAGGGTGAACGTCACAGGGTTGCCCTGGCCCAGGTTCTTATCCGCGAACCTCATATTGTTGTATTAGACGAACCCACCGGAACGATGGATCCGATTACCAAGGTCGATGTCAAACATTCCATCCTGCATGCAAGGGAAGAGATGGAAGAGACTTTCATCGTAGTCTCACATGATATGGATTTTGTCAGGGACATCTGTGACCGGTGTGCCCTTATGAGGTTTGGAAAGATTGTAAAGATCGGACCTACTGAAGAGGTACTTGCAGAGATTACCGAACAGGAACGGGAACGAATGGTAAAAGAGTAACAGGGAGTGGCGATGCCCTCAATCCATATTGATGGAACGATAACAACAGTTCCGGACGGATTCACAATTGATGATCTCCTCCCGGAGCGTGACAAAAACCATAGTATTGGCATAATCAGGCCGGTCACGATCAGCCGGGCAGAAACAAAAGAATTTCTCATAAAAACCACGGTCGGTGAGATTGTTGTTGAAACGGTACCTGGTACAGATGCCGGGGAGATCCTTACCGGCCTTTCTGGCATTAAGTCTGGGTGGCATGACCTGCAGGTAGCCAGTTTTGGTCCTTTTCTTTCGTCTTTTGTCCCTTCACGGAAACCTTTCAGGTATGAACGGGGTGACCTGGCTCTTGGTTGTGGCGGATATGATCCATCCCGTTCTTTCCTGATATTCTGTAAAAAAACACATTCAGCAGATCATGGAGGGCCGGGAGAGAACGGGATTATTGCAAGGGTTATCTCCGGAATGGGAGTGATGGATAGATTAGGTGATACGGATCATCTGATCTCCATTGAACCCGTTATTTCCTTTGCAGAATCTTCTGATGCCAGAACTACTACTGATGGCTCGGTTGTTCTGGAAGAAGGAATGCATGTTGTAACCCACATCAGGGTCCAGGCAGAAGGAAAGAAGGCTGAAGGGTACGATCCGACAACTGCGATCAGTGTTGACAGGATGCTCCTGGCTCTTAAGGATCAGGTGTTTGCCGTCGATAAAAGGATGAGCAATCATATCAGGTGTGATATCCTTGCCGGGACTGATGTTCCGTGTGAAGAATGCACAGGAAGAAAGGAAGGGACTGTATTGATGCGAACGTCAGGTAAAAACCGTGGTTCACTTTATTTCTATACACAGGATCTTCCAAGAAGTCTGGCTCACACTGTGGTAGGTCACGTGGTTCATGGTATAGAGCTTTGTAAAATTGCTGAGGAAGGTGACCGGCTGCGCATCATTGTTGAACCTTTACAGGTTGACCTGGTCGGGATGTCGCTTGAAAATGCAAGGACAGAGGCTGAAACATTTAATCTTAAGTTCACTCCTGATGTAGACGGCCCTGACCGGATTGTTATCAGCCAGATACCGGCAACAACTCTTGAGGCGCTGTCCCAGGGGTCTATCGAAGTCCGGACGATCCCTGATAAGCAGGTTATCTCAATCACTCTTGATGATGTGAATGCACCACGTACAAGTAAAATTTTCAGAGAATATTCAGGGCTGAAATATCATGCGATAGGCAGACTTCCTATGCTGTTCTCTTTTGATGAAGTCACGCTTTTCAAGGCAAAAATTCCAAAGACCACCAGTGTTCTTCCTGAGAATACTCCGGTGTCACCGGTTGATGCAGGGATTCTTGCAATGACGAATGATTCCTGCAAAGGGGTAGGCATTGTTGGGGTGAGATCGGTCCCGTCATCGGAATTTGGTCCGACTTCTGAGCCATTTTCCGGGACAAATATCATCGGCACCGTGATTGACATGGAGAAGGTTGCAGATCTTGAAGAGGGAGAGATGGTGTTTTTCAGGGAGGTCAGGCAATGAAAGAGGTGATTCCTCCACTTTATGCAGGAACTGTCACAAAATATGTTTTTATTGAATCATACAAGGCTACACCGGATGATATTGCGGCAAGGGCATATGAGGTATCAGGCGGGGTCATGATCAAGGAGACATGTTTTGGCCTTCAGATAACCGGAAAGGAGGAAGAGGTGGAACGTGTCATCTCTCATGTAAGAGAACTTGATCCAGCTCACATTTATGTTAAGGATCGTGGGTTTCCACCAGGTGATCCTCGCCGGTGCCGGGCAAATCTTGGAGGGGCAAGACCAGGGTATTTTGGACATGAGCATGAGATGGGCTTTATCAGAAGAATTGCTATCGGACTTGAGAAGCTTGATTCACCATCAGACATTCCTGCCAGTGAATCAGAACAAAAAAATACAGAAGGATTATCGGTGAAACGACTGATGGAACTTATCATACAGGAGGCCTGAATGGCAGAGGTGTTTATTTATCCGGCAACAAGCCTGATTCTCTCTGACCTTGTTGCAAGGTTCGGGCATAAACCCCTGGGAACTGCTCTTTCAATCAGGGAAAGAATCCAGACTGCCGGACTTGATTCACCACCCCTGCAGATGACTCCGGATGATGCGAAGAAAGGCCTTAGATGGGCTGCTGTTGAGGTGCCTTCCGGAGTGAGGGGAAGAATGTCCCTGTTCGGCCCGCTGATTGACCAGGCTGAAGCTGCGATAATTGTAAGGAACCCGGAGTTTGCTTTTGGGTGCATGGGTTGTGCCAGGACTGATGAACTGGTGGAATTTCTGGTTAAACAAAAGAAGATTCCAATTCTTGAACTTGATTACCCGGCCGACGAGGAAGAAGGGATAAACTTTGTCCACAGTGTAAAAAATTTCCTCACCAGGCTTGGAGGAGTCTCATGACTGGTGAAACCGTCCGCATTGCCCAGTTGTCCTGTGGACCTGAGTATTCCGGAGTTCAAAAAGAGATATACGCCGCAGCAGAGGCTGTCGGAGCAGAAGTCTTCTTCCCGGATCTCTCACTTGCTGATATAAAGAGAAATTTCAGGGATTTCGGGCTTGATGTCAGGTCAGGTGACCTGAAGCTTGCAATTGCCCGTGCGGTTGCCCTGGTTGAGGGTGCTGCTGATGCAGATGCTGTCTTTATTGCATCCTGTTTCAGGTGCGCAGAAGCAGCAATTGTCAGAAATGAGCTTAGGAGATATATTCACGAATATTCAAAACTTCCGGTTGTAAGTTATTCTTTTACCGAACGGACAACATCAGGGACACTTCTTACAAGGATGGAAGCCCTGACCACGATTGCCCGCAGACGTGCCCTTCTTGCCCGTGAACGACAGACCGGACTTACGATGGGGGTTGATTCTGGTTCTTCCACTACCAAGGCGGTTGTTATGCAGGACAATGAGATCATCGGCACAGGATGGCGCCCGACTACTGAGGTAATTGCCAGTGCAGATGATGCTATTGCTCTTGCATTGGAGGAATCAGGGGTTAAACGGGATGATCTTGATGCTGTTGGCACAACCGGTTATGGCAGGTTCCTGGTTGGGGAACAAATAAAAGCTGATCTTGTCCAGGAAGAGCTTACGGTAAATAGTAAGGGTGCTGTGTTCCTTGCTGACTGTCAGCATGGTCCTTCTACAGTAATTGACATCGGAGGCATGGACAACAAGGCCATATCTGTTCTTGATGGTATTCCCGGTACCTTTACCATGGGTGGTATCTGCGCAGGGGCATCCGGGCGTTTTCTTGAGATGACTGCAAAGCGTCTTGGAGTAGACATCACAGAGCTTGGCCCGCTTGCCATGAAGGGGATGGGCGATGATGTTCCAATGAACAGTTATTGTATTGTTTTTGGGACCCAGAGTCTTGTAAATGCCCTTGCTGAAGGTCATTCAAAAGAAAATGTGGCAGCAGCAGCCTGTCATTCTGTAGCTGAACAGGTCTTTGAACAACAGCTCCAGGAGATAGACATCAAAGAGCCGGTTGTCATGGTTGGCGGAACTTCGCTTATCCAGGGTCTTGTCCGTGCAATGGGAAATCTGCTTCAGACTGAGGTTGTTGTTCCTCATCACTCCCAGTACATAGGGTCAGTAGGAGCTGCATTACTGTCTTCAGGATTCGTGGAGAAGAGCGGATAGGTATGTCAACGCTGGAGTATTTTGAGGTTGACTCAACTGAACCGGTTGGAGGGCAGCTCTACCGCCGGATCGCGTCAACCGTCATCACTGATCATAACCTGCTAAAAGTTCTTGAAAGGCTTAGAATATTTATTGATCCAGCCATTCCGATTTTTATTGCAGTGGGTGTCACAAGAACTGTTCCAAGGACTATTACCGTGTCAGATCTTGCTGGTGTCACCTTTGATGAACAAAAGATTACTCTTTCTATTGCTGATGAGACATATCTTGCAAATCTTCTGCAATTTCTCTGGAAAGAATATGGTAAAGACCATGTTAACCAGCCTGACCGGTTTACCATAGAAGTTCAAATTTCAGGAGATGCTGCAGAATCAGGTATAGAAGATCTTGCAGTGGCGGATCCTTCTGAAGGTCTTTATAAGGATCTTATCTACTCCATGCAGGTTATCTGTCCTGAAGGTTACAAGGTTAAAAAACAGAATTTCAATAATGGCAGGTTCTGGTTTGTTGCAAGTGAAAATACTCTGCCTGAGGATGTTTCTTCTCTTGTCACTGAACAATTTGAAATCATGGGGGCTGCATCATGATCCTGGTTCCGATTACTTATAAAGGCGGAGTATTTCGTCATGATGAGATACTTGATCTTATCGAGGATGTGGGCGGGTACATCATTCAAAAACACATGATTGCCCAGGAGGTGGTTCTTCAGGCTCTGGTCCCAAAAGACGATATTGATACTCTTAAAAAGGTCTCCCGCCCTCTTGCAGGAGAGGTTATTCCAGCTCCTCTTGTCGGAACCGAGATTGCAGTGGTCTCAATGTCAGTTGAAATTCATCACCTTCCTCATGCATCCTGTGACATCGCAGAATACCTCAGAACTGCAGGTGCAAAGACTAATATGGTCGGTCTTGCACGAGGATTTGGAAAACGAATCGGCCTGTTATCTGACGAAGAACGGGATATTATCAATGAGCATGACCTGGCAATTTATCTGTTTGGCAACTTTGAAACCTGTATAAAAGAAAAGATGCCGACATTCAGACGTGGAATAAAGGTACCATTTATCGTCTGTGGTGGTCCGTCAAAGGAGGCCCTGAAAAAAATAATTGATCCTCCTGCTGCAGGATATATAGGTGGCATGGGCAGGTTCATGCACAGGACCAAGGAACCTCATGAAATTGCAATGCTTGATGAGATAGTGGCAGAGGTCTCAAGGATCATAGATCAGAAAAGGGCCATGATTGCAAAAGACCCTTTGTCGGTTACACCTGCACGTCTCATGGATATAATACTTGAAAATGTGCCTGACATACATGAGGTAACTTCACCTGTCCCTGTTGTGGTACAGATGGACGGACTAAGGGTTAAACTGCCGTATGACCCCTTCGCAAAGGAGATTAAGAACATTGAGGTTGAATCTGGTATCAGGATAGTAGATATCTGTGATATCCATCCGTCACGTATGCGGGATTATATTCTTTTAAAAGTAAAGCCGTTTTCAGAAACGGGGATGCTTGTATAATTTTTTATCTTTTAGTCCTTGTGCCATCTTTGAAAAATGAGGTATACCTCCATGATCCTACTCTGACATGATAATCTCTTCCAAAGAATTATGAGCGTTCATAGCTTATGCTCACATATAAGGGGTAGATGTGAAGTGAACTGGCATATTCTACTGACAAGTCTGGTGGTCTTTTCCACAATTTTTTCTTGTCAGGCAGCTGGAGATGAGAAACAGTTTTCATCACCAGGAATTGGATATATAGAGGTCAGATCTGACCTGGAAGGGGCTCGTGTATATTTTGATACCCTGTATATGGGTTATGTTCTTAATGGGAGTCTGATAATTCCAGTTGATACCACGGTCAAACCATCCTGGAAGAATGTCAGGATGGAATATAGCGGGTACCTGCCCTATGCAGGCCCGTACATCCAGACTGAGGCCGGGAAAACAATTGCATACAAGATAGATCTCTGCAATACCTCGTACTACCAAACCGGGATGGTCAGGTTTACAAGCGAACCGGCAGGAACTGAATTTCTTTTAAATGGTAAAAGTATGGGTACAACACCTGATTCAGGTGTCCTTGTTGCATACACCGTACCTCGGGGTTTATATATTGTAAACGCGCAGAGACCTGGTGATCAGACGATAACTGATGAGATTTATGTTGATGAAAATGCTGAAACAAAGTACAGTGTTGAAATGGTACTTTCCCCGCTTGGTGAACTGATTATTGACTCAAAACCGGAAGGTGGAGAGATCTTTATTGATAATCGTCTTACCGGGCTTACTCCGCTTTACATGAAGGATGTTCCAGCAGGTGAACACAGAATCCTTATCAGACTTGAAGGATACCAGGACTGGGCTGGTAATGTGTCTGTATCCGGAGGAAGCTCAAGTTCAGTTGAAGCAGTCTTTGTCTCATCAGGTAAGCAGTATGAGCCGGAGATCGTGGATGAACCGGATGAACCTATGGAGCCAAAACAATGAGATCCCTGGCAGTCATTTTTTGGACAGGTTTTCTCTCCTGTTTTGTAATGT
>JAQVIE010000313.1 GCA_028695895.1 Methanospirillum sp.
TACCATTCCAGGAGTTCGAAAAAATAGCTGAAAATGCTGATAAATCTGTTTACATTCCGGTTTCTCTTTTGATACCTGAACCGGATGCAGATCCGGGGGAGATATATAAAGCCCTGTCACAGGATCATGGTTTTCTTCTTGAGTCAATTGATGGGATTCCAAAACGGGCAGTCAGGTCAGTAATTGGAAAAAATCCTGTTGCTATGCTGTCTATATCAGATGGATGTGAGGTATCCGGGCAGGAGGCTCAGTTTTTCCAGGACCTGCTGCAAAACCAGGACTCTCTTTCTCCAACAGATATCATAAGGACTATCCGGATGATGATGTCTGCATATTCTCCAGATTCTTCAACATTTTCCGGAGGTATGGCAGGATACTGCAGGTATGACCTGGTACGGGATATCACCTCCGGGATGGTTCATGCAGAGAGAGAGAATGGACCGGTTATCAGATTCATAGTGCCGGGAGATCTTGTAATTTTTGACCACGCTGCCAGGTTCTGTCTTCTGGTTGCCGGAACTTTTGTCAGGAAAGGTGATTCTCTAAAGAGAAAATATGATGATGCTGTCATAAGGGTTAAAAAATTACAACAGGATATCACAAGCCCGGTAAAAAATGAGCCGATCTGTTCATATATGCCTGAGAAGATGCCTCTTCCTGACCATGACCGTCCTGAGTTCGAAAATGCCGTGGGTAAGGCTCTTGAATATATCAGGGCCGGGGATGTGGCTCAGGTTGTCCTGTCAAGAAGGTTCTCATTTGAGTACAATGAAGACCCATACAGGATTTACCAGGTGCTAAGAACGATAAACCCATCACCTTATCTTTACTATTTCAACTTCGGAGATGAGACTGTCATCGGTTCAAGCCCTGAAATGCTGGTGAAGACCGAAGACAGAACTGTTACAACCGTTCCCATCGCCGGAACCAGGCCCAGGGGAAAGACAGAGGCTGAGGATGAAAAACTTGCCAGAGAACTCCTTGCTGATCCCAAGGAACTGGCTGAACACCTGATGCTCGTGGACCTGGCAAAAGAGGACATCGGAATGGTTTCAGAATCAGACACTGTAAAAGTCCTTGATTTCTTGTCTGTTGATAAATTTTCTCATGTCCAGCATATCACGTCAGTAGTAACCGGAGAGCTTTGCAAGGATAAAGGCCCGGTTGATGCCTTTGAGGCATGTTTTCCTGCCGGGACGGTGAGTGGTGCACCAAAGATCCGTGCCATGCAGATAATTCAGGAGCTTGAACCTGTCCCCAGAGGGATTTATTCTGGTGCAGTCGGGTATATTGGATTTAACGGACTGATGGAGTTTGCTATCGCTATCAGGACAGTAATCGTTAAAAATAATATCGCCACCTGTCAGACCGGGGCCGGAATTGTTGCAGATTCGGTACCGTCAAGGGAATTTGATGAGACCCAGGCCAAGGCAGAAGCAATAGCACAGGCAGTGTTTACCGCAGGGAGATTAATGAAAGGTGCAGCCTCTGTTTATCAGGAGTGCACCTTAAATAATATTTCTGGTTCCGGGAGTGAGTGCTGATGATACAGGACACTATAAAAAAAGTCATCAGCATGCAGGATCTGGCACCGGACGAGGCAGGCAGCCTGATGATCTCGATTGCAGATGGTAAAGTGACTGATGCACAGATAGGATCAATCCTTACTGCCTTTACCATGAAAGGGGTTACTTCACATGAGATAACGGCCTTTGCAAATGTCCTCAAAGATCGGGCAGTTCAGATGAAAACCGAAGATTCCGGCACATTTGTGGATACCTGCGGAACAGGGGGAGACGGAGCACAGACCTTTAACATCAGCACCGCAGCTGCCCTTGTTGCAGCAGCAGCCGGGGTAAGAGTTGTCAAGCATGGAAACCGGGGTGTATCAAGCAGGTCAGGATCAGCAGATGTCCTGGAAGCCCTTGGTATCTCCATAACCCTTACCCCTCACGAGGCTGCTTTGTCAGTCTCTTCCAATAATATCGCTTTCCTCTTTGCTCCAGGTTATCACCCGGCAATAGGAAGAGTAGCGTCGGCAAGAAGAGAGGTCGGATTCTTTTCTGTTTTTAACATACTTGGCCCGCTACTAAATCCTGCCGATGCTTCTGCAAGGCTTATCGGTGTAGGTGATACAAGACATATCCCCTCTATTGCCGGAGCACTGGCAAATCTTGGCGTTTCCCATGCCATGGTGGTTCATGGAGACGGAACCGACGAGATAACCATCACTGGTGAGACTATGGTTCATGAACTGCACCATGGAACTGTCTGCAGGTATACCCTGACACCTGAAGAGTTCGGCATTGCAAGGGTAACAAGCGATGCT
Source organism: Methanospirillum sp. (assembly GCA_028695895.1). GTDB lineage: Archaea > Halobacteriota > Methanomicrobia > Methanomicrobiales > Methanospirillaceae > Methanospirillum. The sequence goes on from JAQVIE010000313.1 coordinate 2,330, forward strand.
ATTACCGGAGGCAGCCCTGCATACAATGCACAAATAATTCTGAATGTCTTTTCAGGGAAGAAAGGTCCGTGCAGGGATATTGTGCTCATAAATGCCGCCGCAGCAATTTACCTTGGAGAAAAAGCCTCATGTATCTATGAGGGATTTAAAAAAGCCAGGGAAGTAATCGATTCAGGACAGGCACTCAGGCTTGTTGACTCGCTAAGGGGAAATGCAT
>JAQVIE010000314.1 GCA_028695895.1 Methanospirillum sp.
GATATCATTGATATTCACATCACCAAAAAGTCCGTCCTCAACCGCATCAGCAACCGCCTTTGCAACAGCCGCCTGGACAGGACCAAACATCTGGTTCACCTGTCCCTCATTCTTCAGGGTAACCTTGGGAATAACCACAGTTGCAGGTTTTGTAAGCAGATTCGGACGAACAACAGCCAGAAGAGGAGTGTGCCCGGCAGAGAGTTGTGAGAGGGCATTTGCAAATGCCATCCCGACCGGACCGTTCTTATCTCCGACGATCAGGTCCACATGAGCCAGTTCGGAACCTTCGCCGATCAGGGCTTCGCCTATTAGATACATAAGATAACCTTCCCCTATATTTGAGTGAGCAGAGTATAAATCAGCAGTACAGTCTATAGTCTTTAGTGTAACTTTTTGTAAAAACAGGTGGGGTCGGTGAGATTTGAACTCACGATCGACGGGTCTCTCCGATATGCATCAGTGCTCCAACGGATCATCACCAAATCAGTAGACCCATTTGTCATCATCTGCACCGGAATGCAAAGACCGCTGGAGCCCGTCGCCATGCCGGACTAGGCCACGACCCCCGTGCTCACATTACTTGTTCGAAAGTAGATTTAAAGATTATGATCATCAGCCGTGACAGATAAATTCTGATAGCTCCCACCTGTGATGAATGGATTCAAAGGCCACTCCCGAACTGAGCTATGATTGTGGGATTGCCGATTTCCCCCTGCTTGGACAGAACATCGGGGAATTTCTGAACATGATTGCTGAAAAATATCCGGATAATGAAGCGATTGTATCACCACAACAGGATATCCGGCTGACTTACCGTCAGTTTCGGGAGGCGGCGGACCAAGTTGCAAGAGGTCTTATGGCTCTTGATATCAACAAAGGTGATCGCGTTGGCATATGGGCCATGAACTATGCAGAATGGATAATTGTCCAGTTTGCAACTGCAAAGATAGGCGCCATCATGGTCAATATCAACCCGTCGTACCGGACATTTGAGCTTGAATACTGCCTGAAACAGTCAGAGATCAAACTACTTATCCTTCAGGGAAGATTCAAAACCTCTGATTATGTAGGAATGTTTTACGAGACCTGCCCTGAAGTATATGAGTCAAGACCAGGGCGCATTCTCTCTGAAAAGTTCCCTTTTCTCAAAACCGTGGTATTCATGGGAAATATTCCGTATAACGGAATGTACCAGTGGGATGACCTTCTGAAAAAAGCAGAACGTATCAGCCAGGATGAACTGACAGAACGTGAAATGGCTCTTGATTTTGACGATGCAATAAACATCCAGTATACCTCAGGAACTACCGGATACCCAAAAGGAGTGGTGCTCACCCATCATAGTGTCTTAAATAACGGGTACATCATCGGTGAAGGTATGGGCTTTACAGAAAAAGACCGCCTTTGCATTCCTGTACCGTTTTATCACTGTTTTGGAATGGTTCTTGCAAACATGGCCTGTGTGTCACATGGTTCCACAATGATAATTCCAGGCCCTGCCTTCGACCCTGGTGATGTCCTGAAGACCATAGAAGCCGAACGGTGCACAGCGGTTCATGGCGTTCCCACCATGTTCATCGCTGAGCTCAGGCATCCTGACTTTGAAAAATATGATCTTCGCTCACTCCGTACAGGAATCATGGCCGGTTCACCCTGCCCCATTGAGACGATGAAAGAGATTGCAGCCAAGATGCACATGTCTGAAGTAGTCATCGTTTATGGTCAGACAGAGCTGTCTCCGGGCGTTACAATGACGACCACCCGCGACCCTCTTGACAAACGGGTAACAACCGTGGGACGTGTGTTTCCACATACTGAGTTAAAGATAATTGATCCAGAGACAAAAAAGATAATTTCCCGTGGGGAGATAGGAGAAATATGCGCCAGGGGATACATGACCATGCGATGTTATTATAACAATCCTACCGCAACCAGACAGACAAAGGATGAACATGGCTGGGTCCGTACTGGTGATCTTGGATCTTTTGATCCGGAAGGATTTGTCCACATTGAAGGCAGATTAAAAGACATGGTCATTCGTGGCGGGGAAAATATTTATCCAAGGGAAATCGAGGAATTCCTGCACCAGCACCCGCTTATCGCCGACGTGTACGTGATAGGGGTACCTGATGAGAAGTACGGTGAAGAGCTGATGGCCTGGATAAAGCTGGAAAATGGAGCAACACTGACTGAAGATGAAATCAGGGCATATGCAGACGGGAAGATTGCCCGGTATAAAATCCCCAGATATTATATATTTGTTGACTCATTCCCGATAACAGTGTCAGGAAAAATTCAGAAGTTTAAGATGAGGGAAATGGGCATTGAAACGCTCGGACTTCAGGAAGTAGCCAGGATTAAAACCGCCTGAAATTATAACCATTTTTTCCTGACAAAATACTCGTATTCATAAGGCCATTCTTCCTTTCTTAGTAAAACCAGGTTTTTCACCCTTTCAAGCATGGCTGCGTGTTCTTCCTGCTGATCAGGATATTTTGTTTTTGTCAGAATAGCATCTGCAAGCATTACCCCAAGCTGATAG